>JAJRAE010000241.1 GCA_028682985.1 Methanobacterium sp. | reverse complement strand
GTGAAAGCTGTGGGGCTAGGTAAAGACCTCCAGGAAGAATTAACAGATGCAAATATTCTAATAAACACCACACCCATAGGGATGTACCCGAATGCAGATCAGAAACCCCTGGTAACAGCAGAAAAGATGTCAGAAAATTTAATTGTGAATGATGTAATCTACAATCCACTGGAAACCGGTCTGCTCAAGGAGGCGGAGAAAGCAGGAGCCCAGACCATATCCGGGATAAAAATGCTGATATATCAGGGAATAGAATCATTTAAAATTTGGACAGGGAGAGAACCGCCCCGCGAAGTTTTTGAAGAAGCTGTATCAAAGCAGATAAATTTTAAGGACATTAATAAAAAATTAAAGTTAAATAAACATTAAAAATGATTTTAAGACTTTAAAAGGACATAAAATAGTAGGAGTAAAAATTAGATGGAAAATCTGCCAATAACAGATAACCATATACACGTAGACCCTGTAAATGGTGAGGGGCCAGTTGAAGTGGCCCGTAAATTCCATAGGGCTGGTGGAACAGTTATGATCATACCTAACAAGCCCACCTGGACCTTGAATGAGAAATGCACATTCCAGGAGGCCATGGAGCAGGTTATAAAATACGTGGAGGAAATAAACAACAACACTGAAGTAAAGGCCTATGCAGTAGTAGGGGCCCATCCAGCAGAGCTATCCCGCCTAGTCAGGGAGGGAACAGAACTGGAGAAGGCCGAGGAGTTGATGAGAGAAGCCCTGAAAGGAGCCCAGAAACTGGTCCTGGAGGGTGAGGCCCTGGCCATTGGCGAGATCGGCAGGCCACACTACGAAATATCACCAGAGGAAATGGAGATACATCACCGTTTAATGATATACGCCATGGAACTGGCTCGGGAAGCCGATTGCGCAGTGCAGCTCCACACAGAAAGCTCAGGAGAAGAACAATTTAGAGAATTTGCAGAAATGGCTTCTAAAACCGGAATCAAAAAACAAAGGGTAATAAAACATTTCTCTGGACCATATGTTCTGGAAGAAGAGAATCACGGCATTACTGCTTCTTTAATCGCCACAAAAAAGGTGATTACAGCAGGACTTAAGAAGGGAACTAATTTCCTTATGGAAACTGATTATCTAGATATGAAAAGTCGTCCAGGAGCTGTTTTAGGGCCTAAAACAGTACCCCGCCGTACCAGAGGATTGTTGCAAAATAGAATTTTATCTGAGGAAGATGTCCATAAAATCCATGTGGATAATGTAGAGAGAGTTTATGGGGTTAAATTAGATTTATAATGACTTTATTTATCAAAGATTATATTTAGGATGCTTATATTTTGAAACAGAAGCTGGAAGGAATAACCGAAACTTTGCTTATACCTCTCTGGGCCCGGGCCCGGGAATCCCAGGAGAAAAATCCAATAGTCAAGGATGATATGGCTGGGAAGATGATGGAACAGATAGAGTACGACTTCCAGAAATTTGAACACAAACGGATGCCCCAGGTAAGTATAGCCATCAGAACCGAACTCCTAGATAAAGCAACCTCTATTTTTATAGGAAAACATCCAGATGGAACGGTGGTGAATCTGGGCTGTGGATTGGACACCCGTTACTTTCGCCTGGAAACACAACAGATACATTGGTACGATCTGGACCTTCCAGAACCCATCCGCATCAGAAAACACTTTTTCCAGGAGACAGAACATTATAAAATGATAGCCAGATCCATATTTGATGCTAGCTGGTCAGAAGATGTAAGGAAGGATAAACCGGTACTGTTCATAGCAGAGGGCCTGCTTATGTATTTTAAAGAAAAACAGATAAAGGAACTGTTAGAATACCTTACAACAGCTTTCCCTGGTGCAGAAATGCTCTGTGAAGTTTCCACACCTTTACTAGTAGATAGGCATAGGAATATGAACCCTCAGTACGAGAGGCATGTACCATTCCTGTGGGGAATATGGAATGGTAAGGAAATGGAAGAAATAACTAGTAGAGTCCGGTTTGTTGAAGAATGGAACTATTACGACTACCATAAAGAACGGAGAAAACAGGCAAAAATCAGCCTTACCCGGGAAGAAAGTGGAAGGATCTTGCATTTAAAATTTATGGATTAATTAAAGAAGAAAAAATTTAATCTATCCGTGGCTTCCCCCAATTAGGAAGCTCACTGCACTGATTAGTATTCCAATGATCACTATTTCTACACTGGTTTTAAGCAGGCTTTCCCTGGACACCCTTGCCAGATAGATGCCCAGTATAATCAGGGCAATAAAACATAAAACTACTGTGGTTATGGTGGCGGTGAATCTACTGGCTATAAGTAAAAAGGGGACTACCGGTACAAATGATCCGGTGAAACTGGAAAATCCATGGGTGAACATGCTCATATATATCCTTCGTTTGGCCTGTTTGTGTATAAGGGTATCATCCAGTTTTCCCTCATCCAGCATCATCTTCTGCTCCAGTTCACGGATGTTGCGAACCTCTTCCGCCCTTTCACCTATAAAAGAACCGAAGGCGTTGGACATAGCGAGAGCAATACCTCCACTTAAGCCGGTTAGTCCGATTATATAATTAGGGATTTCCACACCTCCTATACCTGCCACTCCACTGGCAGCCAGAGTTACTCCCATAACCGCCAGAATACCGTCCAGGGTACCCAGGGCTATGTACCGGCTCATATTAAAATATTCAGAAATGAATTCTCGGATGTTCATTTATTTTCAAAATCTCCAATTGATATTCCATGTAAAAAATGTTTAAGATGATTTGGTTCCACGTCCAAGCTCTTTATGTGCACGGGCCAAATGTCCGGCAGATAAAGCCCCTACCAGTGATAATTCACCGGCTAAAACTGTTCCGGCTACTATTTCTGCGAATTTACCCACTTTACCTGAGCCGTATACTCCCATTATCTCCAGACATTCCCGGGCGGTCTCCAGTCCGGTGCCACCGCCGATGGTGGCCAGGGGCACGTCTGGTAGAGTTACTGAAAAATAGAGGTCTCCATTTAGATTTTCTGCTGTGGTTATCCCCAGACTTCCCTCCACTATGTGTGCTTCGTCCTGGCCTGTTGCCAGAAATATAGCACCTATCATGTTAGCGTACTGGGCATTGAATCCCATACTGCCCGATATTGCGGAGCCTATTAAATTCTTAGATGTATTAACTTCAACAATGGCTTCGGTGGTTGTTTTAAGTGTTTTTTCAATTATATTTTTTGGAATTATTATCTCTGCAACCAACGTTTTCCCTCTTCCCTCTATCAGATTTAAAGCGGATGGTTTTTTATCAACACAGAGATTACCGCTTAACGCCACAACATGAGCGCCTGTTTTATGGGTTAATAGGTTCAATGCATTTTCTGTTGCTATGGTAACCATGTTCATTCCCATACTGTCCCCGGTTTTAAATACGAAGCGGGGGTACAGGTATCTGCCCACCACCACTACCGGGTCAATCTTGATTAGCTTACCATGTCTAGTAGTTACCTCAGCTGCTTTTTTAAGCTCATTAAAATGACTGTTAATCCATTCTTTTATCTCCAAAGCTTCAATCAGAGATTTTGTTTTTATAACCGGGCCCCTGGTCATTTTATCATCAGCAATACGTACATTAGCTCCGCCTGCATCTGTTATGGCCGAGCATCCCCTGTTTACAGATGCTACCAGCGCCCCCTCAGAGGTGGCCAGTGGAACGTAGAAATCTCCCTGCGCATACTTCCCGTTAAGTTTTAATGGACCGGCTAACCCTACCGGTATCTGTACCGCTCCTATGGGGTTTTCTATATTCTTTTTAAGGGCTTCTTCCATGTTTAATGAATAATGGGCCAGGTTGGATAATTCCACTTCGGACTTCTTTTCAATAAATTTACGCCGGATATCAACAGCTTCCCGGGTGTTTCTGGTTAATTTATCAATTTGATATAGTTTAAGCTCTCCATTCATGAGTTTGGATAGAATTTCTTCTTCATTTACCATTTACGAATTCTCCTCTTTTATTTTGGAAGAAAATATTAAAAATTGAAAATATCGATTTTTTTTAATTATTATTTGGTAGTTCATAAAATTTATAGTTATTAATTTAAAAAAAGGCTTAAAAGGGTATTAAATATTATAATATGCCCTTCATTATGTCAGCAATTTCAGAAGGTCGGCGAGCCACCTGTACTCCTGCCTTTTCCAGGGTTTTAATTTTACTTTCGGCTGTTCCGCTATCCCCTTCAATTATGGCTCCGGCATGTCCCATTCTTTTACCTGGTGGTGCTGTTACACCAGCAATGTAGGCGACCACAGGCTTATCAATGTTATCCATAATGTACTGGGCTGCCTTTTCCTCGGCATTTCCACCGATCTCTCCAATCATCACCATAGCCCGTGTATCCTTGTCTTCTTCAAACATCTGAAGTACTCGAGAGAAATCCATTCCCACCACGGGGTCTCCGCCAATTCCCAGACAGGTGCTTTGTCCCAGTCCAGCTCGGGTGATCTGGTGGGCCACTTCATAGGTTAAGGTGCCGCTTCTGGAAACTATTCCCACTTCTCCTTCATTAAATATATGAGTGGGCATTATTCCCAGTTTTCCCACGCCCGGGGTGATAATTCCCGGGGTGTTCGGTCCGATAACCAGTGTGTCATGTTGCTCTGCGTATTCCACTATCTGCATGGTGTCATGTACAGGGATGTGTTCAGTGATGATCACAACCAGATCTAACTGGGATATGGCTTCATATGCTGCGTCTTTGGCAAATGGTGCTGGTACAAATATTATGGATGCATTTATATCCAACTCCCCTCTAGCCTCTTCTATGGAGTTATAGACATCTATTTCAGCAAATTTCTGCCCTCCCTTTCCAGGGGAAGTGCCCGCAACTATATTGGTTTTGTAATTAAGCATTCCCTGGGTGTGGAAGGTACCCTGCTTCCCGGTTATGCCCTGAACAATACATCTGGTATTTTTATCAAGAATTATCATGTATATTTGACCCCTCTCATCTTTAAATCCAGTTTAATTAAATAATTATTTTTGGAATAATCCTATATAATTAGATACTATTTTAAAATCTTCATTCTCTGAGCAAGGGGAACTGCTAGATCCATTACGTTACCATTCATATAGGCGGTTATGGACATAATCACACTACCCGGCACCACATAGGAAGGTGCTCCTCTTTTAACCAGATAAACATTCTTATTTCCCAGAGCAGCTCCCATCATTGCTCCGGCAACTATTCCTACGCTTTCAATATCTTCAATGGTGGCAGCCACCACCGGGTCATCAGTCTGGTCAGAGACATAGCCTACCCCGGGTATGTTGTATGTTTCTCCGGTTAGCTCTCCACTGGTGTCGGTCACACCGTCCATACCTTCTGCAGCTTGAACTGCAGAGTTTGCCACTTCATCAACAAAAGATTCACCCCCATAGGTATCAAAAGCCACAATTACGGCGTCTGGATACCGATCCTGTCTAATATTGGCCTCAGCATAAGATATTCCCTCTCCTGCTTCATCTGGGGTGGGTGAAATTCCGCCAACATCTCCTAGATCCTCGGCATTATTTCGCAGGATTTCCACTATGGACGCATTTATGCTCTCAAGCTTATTATCCGGTACAAATGCACTGATAACCAGGTCATCTCCAGTAACATTGGTCACAGCAGCGGAGTGAGCTCCTATTTCTTTAAGGTGGTGGATATCTGCCTCAATATTCCTGATCAAACTGGGACTGCAGGAAACATCATTTATAGAGATATCAGCACCAATAGATGTTAATTTCATGATCATCACCTAATTTTATTTCAAATTGATAATTTGATATCTTATTATCTATTTTTTTTATGATAAATTATAAATCATAATATATTTACTAATCTATTTACCTGATACATGATTTAAAATTGCGCTTTAAGGTGTTAAGTAATGTCACAAGAAACCATGATATGCGTCCCCCTAGTTCAGACAGATCTCAATAAATGTCTGGAAACCGCAAACAAAGCCCTTAAAATAGGAGCGGATATGCTGGAGCTTCGCATGGATGCCCTAAACTATCTGGATTCTGATAAGATTGTAGATTTCCTTGATGATCTCAGTGTTAAAACCATTGTAACCAACCGAACAGCCCAGGAAGGGGGGTTATTTAAGGGTTCTGAGGTAGAGAGAACTGATATTTTGAAGGATGTAGCAGGTCACGCTGACTATGTAGATATTGAATTAATAACCGATGAAAATCTACGATCTAAAGTTATAAGTGCAGCGAATTCCAGCATAGTATCATATCATAATTTTAAGCAAACACCCAGTGTAGAGAAGCTCTTAGAGATAATTAAAGAGGAGCATAATTTAGGTGATCTAGCCAAATTCGCGGTGATGCCAGTTTCAATGGGAGATACCCTTAAGGTTCTGGAGGTACTCTCCCGTGTAGAAAACACCATAGGCATATCCATGGGGGATATGGGAAGCTACACCAGAATAACTGCGGCTCTTTTCGGTTCACCCATCACCTTTGCATCTCTTGATGAAAAATCAGCCCCAGGACAGCTGAGCATTGAATTAACCAGACTATTTTTAGATAAACTAGGACGGTGAATAATTGAAATTAAGGAATATAATTATCATCGCCCTATTGGTTCTATTTGCCTCGGTTTCAACATCAGTCGTTTTATCCCAACAGTCCCATAATCTGGATGTAGTAGTTAAAACCAACGGTACTGATGTGCAGATTCAGACATCCAACCTCTTATTTAGTACCGCACCGCCATCCATGAAGATTGAGATGGAACAAAGAGCTTTAAACGATGTTTATGATGATAAAAGTTCGGTGGATAGTCTTAAAAATGATATAAAAACCATAGCAAAGAGCTATAATTATACCGCAAATGTTAAGATAGAATCACAGTTCGGTACAGATGAGCTGCCAATGCCAGCCACTGTTAAAGGCACGTCCATGTTACCCACACTTCAGGAGGGACAGGATCTGATAATCCTGAAAACCAGGGATTTTAAGGTGGGTGATATTGTGGTGGCCCGACATCCTCAGTACGGACTCATAGTAAAGAGAGTAGCCCAGATAAAAGGTAGTCAGGTCTATTTAATGAGCGACAACCGGGAGGTTGTAGTGCAGGGTAACACCATCTCCAGGGGCCTGGACACCTGGCTTCCCATAAGTGAGGTAGTGGGTGTGGTTAGGGAATATTGATTAAATCTTGAATTACTTCAAATTAAATATTAAATTAAAAAAAATAAATTTAGAATTGGGGATAATTTTTTATCCCATTTCTGACAGTCTTTTCACTCTTTTAACCATGTTGGGATGGGTGGACAATATCTCCATCACCCTACTGCCGGTTCCTATTTTAGTGCGGGTGTATTTTAATTCATCAAGTTCGGATTCGCTGATTGATCCGTCCATATCAAGATCCAGCTGTTCCAGTTTGCTTACCACACTGCCTGCACTGGAAATATCGTTTACAAAGAAAGCTTTAACACCCTCCACTTCTTTAACTGCTTTTTTATCAGCGGTAGCTGAGGTGTAAGTTAGTTTGTATAGGGCGCTAGCCAGTTCATGCGGTGGATTACCTAGTTCCACACTTCCCTGATCTGCGTAATACTCTCTGATTCGTGATACAAATAGAACTACCAGCTCTGACAGTAAATAACCTACCAGTGCCACTAATCCAATGATTCCAGCATCATCATCACTGCCGCTGAAGAGAGTGCTGATGAATATGTAATAGAATATTAAAGGAACTGCACTGATCAAAGTAATTACAGCCATATCCCGGTGGTTTATATGGGATAATTCATGGCCCAGTACAGCCTTTAATTCACCTTCATCCAAAATGTTAAGGATACCGCGTGTTACACAAACCCGACCATCCTTCTTTGTACGGCCGAAGGCGAATGCGTTTGGTATGTTAACTTCTGAGATACCTACTTTAGGTTTAGGGATTCCGGCTTTCATTGCCAGGTCTTCCACCATAGAATGCAGTTTAGGTGCTTCTTCTGGGGAGACGTAATGCACCCGCATGGTCATCTCAACCAGTTTGGGACCTAGGAAGTACTGTGCAATCATTATGACGATGGCAATACCTGCAAAGAATATGGGGTTTCTGAAATTAAAGAAATATCCTACCAATGTAATAATCACAAATAGCAGGAAGAATAATAAGGCAATAGCTAAATATAGCCTCATTGTTAGTTTTAATGTACTAAATTTTTTCATTATTTATCACCTGATTTCAAATTCATAGTATCAGAAGTCATATATAAATATTTGCTAGAATATTATAGAAATTTACAATTTGCAAAGATTAAATTAAATAGTTTCCTAAATCTATCTAATATCTTACTTAATATCTCTTATTCAAACTAAATTGGAGTATAAATGAGTCATTCAATACCAGGAAAGCGATTAATTTCCTTTAAACATATGGGTATTATTTTCGCGATTTTAATAATTAGTTCTCTCATTTTCCTGGTTATTAATAATACAGATGCACTAGAAACATGCTATCTTGAAGTAATTAGTCCAATGATTGGATTTGTTTCATTTTTATGTTTACTTTATGCCGCTAGAAAATCAAAAATATATGGATATCAAATCTATATGGCCTGGCTGTTAATTTCCTTTGCAATACTGCTGTTTGTTGTAGGGGATGTTATATGGGCTTTTTTAGATTTAATATTGGATATGCATCCTTTTCCATCATTTGCTGATATTTTCTATTTATTATATTACATATTCTTTATAATGGGACTTTTTTTAATGTTAAGGCCTCTAAATACTCCTGATAATATTTTCAAAACTATTTTAGATGGTTTGATTGTGATAATTTCTACCACACTTATTTTCTGGTACACCATACTTTCTGTTCTTTTAATTGCCCATTCTGAGACCACATGGGCGTTTTCATTATCATTATATTATATTATCAGGGACTTTGTGATATTGATGGTAATATTAAATTTATGCTTGCGGAGAGCAAAGAAAATCGGTAGAAATCCTTTAATATTCTTGGCAGCTGCTTTGTTTGTCCAATTTATTACTGATATTTTATTCAGCTATCAATATCTCAATACTAATAGTTATTATAATGAAACCATAATGGGATGGATAATTATGTATATCCTTATTGGATTTGCTGGAGTACTTCAGGGTAAAACGGCGTTAGCTGATACCAAGAAACTGGCCATAACATCTCAACCAGTTAAATATAGAATAATATCATTTCCAGTAATTTGGATATCCCTTTCTATATTCATGTTCATCTGGGGATATTACAATTTATCTGATTCAAGTTTTTTTATAGTACAATTTAAAGTAGGGTTATTTTTTGTTCTGTTAATAATCAGAAGGGTAGTTTACATGGATAGTAACTGGCGGTTCCGTTTAATAAAATAAGTGTAAGTTATCCATTATTAGGATTTTATTAATCCCTCATTTTATACCAGTATTTATATACAAGATATGCGATTAGGGCGACTACTGCAATAACCACTACTATATCCATGTAACGGAAGTATTTCTCTATGGTATTCCAATTGGGACCGAGCATATAACCAATATATCCCAGGGCAAAGCACCAGGGTATTGATCCCAGCAAGGTATATACAGTGAATTTTTTAAAATCCATCTCGGCAATTCCGGCGGGAAGGGAAATAAAGGTTCTTATCACTGGTAAAACTCGGCTGATTAGAACTGCTTCATGACCATACCGATCAAACCAGTCGTGAGCCATCTCCAACTTCCGGTGACTAATCAGGACGTATTTACCATATTTTTCCAGGAAAGGTCTGCCCCCTTTTAGACCCACAAAATATGCGATCCAGGATCCCAGTAAATTTCCAAAGGCACCTACAATTGTAATCCCTATCAGGCTCATCTTACCTTCATAGGCAACGTAACCAGCCAGAGGCATGATGACTTCACTGGGAAGAGGAATGCATGCACTTTCTATAGTCATACCTATGAAAACACCCCAGTAACCCAGGTTTTCAATTAGGTATATTGCGAAATTACTGACTGTTTCGATGATCCCTGACATAAAAAATTCTCCTAAAGAATTACTCAAATAAAAAAGTAAAGCCTTAAAATTAAAGTAATGTCCATATTATAAAAGGTTTGTTAAAATTTCTCCTAATTATTCCTTAAATATATTGTCTATTCAAACTTATAGAATCCCTGGGGATTGAAGCCGTTGTTTAATAGGATTTTTCGGTCCTCTACTGATAAGGGTTTTTCTTCTACAGGGGGTATAGACCGGGCCTTTCTGGCAAGTATGTGTCCTTTCTTTTTATTGGCGGCCATAAACTTACCGGCATTACCATTTATAATTATTTTGCCTTTTATCATATCAATGGCGGTGAAGTCGTCTGTATCCCCGTCAATAATCAGCGTACCTCCATTTAACAGTGCTCCGCTATTTTTCCCTGCAGAACCGTAGATCCGTACTATTCCCTTTCTCATGAGAATGCCAGTGCTGAGATCAACCTTTCCATTCATCACAATCTCTGCGTCCCGATTCAATCTGGCCCCAACAGTGTCTTTAACAGTGTTATCATCTATTAAAAGTTTATCCCCAATAAGCTGAGCTGAAATAAGCTTATCTCCCT
>JAJRAE010000099.1 GCA_028682985.1 Methanobacterium sp. | reverse complement strand
TTCTTTTTTTTTCTAATGTAGAACATTTTCTATATTGGTAAATTGGAACTTTTATCTTTTTTGAAAAAATTATCTCTTAAAAAAAAAGATTACTCATAAGAGTTAAAGTTTTAAAAATTTAAGGAAGTTAAATTAAAAGTAAAAAATTTTTTTGATTACATCAATTCCTGCTCCCTCTTGTTAAAGGCCAGTGCAGACAAGAAGATCATGACGATGGCAAATAATACTATCACGGTTACGCTGATGTGGAGTGGTATGGCACCATAGCCCAGTATTATCTGTCTTAATGCGTCAACTCCATAGGTTAATGGGTCCAAGTAAACTGCTCCCTGCAAAAGGGTGGGCAGCCCAGTAACTGGGAAAAGAGCTCCGCTTAAGAGGAACATGGGCAGAACAACAAAGCTCATTATTAGGTTGAAACCCTCCATACTGTCGGTGAATGATGCGATAAGCAGCCCCACACCAGCTAGCCCCACTGAAATAGGTATCATCAGCAGTAAGCTGGCAATAAATACCAGCGGAGTCATAGTAACCCCTACCAGGAATGATAAGAATAGTAAAATAATTCCCTGAATAACTGAGGCTGTGCTGATACCGATGGCTTTACCAAATATGATTGAAGGGCGGGTTATTGGGGCTACCAGGATTTCCTTCAAAAACCCGTACTGTCGGTCTATGATAACAGATACACCGGAAAATATGGCAGTGAACAATATGGTCTGACCTATAATTCCAGGATAGATGAATGCCTGATATCCGCCGGGCAGGTTTCCCCCAAATCGAACTGCACTGCCCAGACCGGTTCCAAAGATTAAGAGCCAGAGCAGAGGTGTGACCACTGAGGTTAAAATCCGGGAACGGTACCTGATGAATCTTTTTGTTTCTCTCAACCAGATTGTATAGATTCCTTCAAGTTCAGCCATTCTACCTACCTTCCGTTATTTTTGTGCCGGTGTAGCTAATGAAAACATCCTCTAAATTGGGATGCTGTAGTTCAATGGATTCTACTATGATATCATTTTTATTTGCAAAACTTACCAGGGGAGGTATTAGGTTCTCACCCCTTTCCACCAGTAGCCTGATAGTTGAATCATCCTGGAATACCTCCTCCACAAAGTCCAGGGTTTTCACTTTCTGAACGAATTCCTGGGGCTTGTCCACCTGGACAGTGATGGTGTCCGCTTTCAATTCTCTTTTCAGATGCAGTGGAGAGTCAGATTTGATGATTTTTCCCTGATTAATAATGGCCACCTCATCACAGAGCTGGTCTGCTTCTTCCATGTAGTGAGTAGTCATCAGGACTGTTATGTCCTCTTTTTCATTTAATTTAGTTATATATTCCCATATGTTCTCCCGGGTCTGGGGATCCAGTCCCAGAGTAGGTTCATCCAGGATTAAGAGTTTTGGATGGTGTATCAGCCCTCTACCAATTTCCAAACGCCTCTTCATACCCCCAGAGTAGGTTTTTGTATATTCATCTGCCTTTTCTCCCAGGGCTATTAAATCCAAGATTTCTTCAATTCTTTCCTTCCTGAGATTGCTGGGCACCCCATAGAGTGAAGCATGCATCTCCAGGTGCTCCCGGCCGGTAAGAATATCATCGAGTGCTCTGGACTGGAATACTATTCCTATGGATTGCCGCACATCCTTAGCATTCTTAACCACATCATAGCCGTTCACCTTAGCATAGCCCGATGTGGGGCGAAGTATGGTGCATAGCATGGAGATTAAAGTAGTTTTACCGGCGCCATTAGGACCTAAAACACCGTAAACACTGTTCCGAGGTATTTTAAGATTCACATTATCTACGGCTGTGAAATCACCATATCTTTTTGTGATATTATCAGTTTCCACCATGTATTCCATAGTTTTACCTCTTCGATTAATGGAATGAATTAATTTTCTTTAAAAAGTTGTTTAAATGAATATGTTTCATCTTTATTATTCATGAAGTATAATTTTTTTTACATTTAAATTGCATTATGAAAAAAAATAAATTCTAATAACAATATAATAATAATTTAAGAACATATTTACCTAATTTTTTAGTTATGAGGTTGTTGTATGATATTTGAAACCGTTAAATCGTCAGGTCTAGCACATAAATCTTATATCATTGGTTCTGGTGGTATTGCGGCCGTGATCGACCCCCGCCGGGATTGTGATATCTATCTGGAAATAGCTGAACGAAATAATCTTGACATTAAATTTATATTTGAAACCCATCGCAATGAAGACTATGTAATTGGCTCTGTAGAACTGGCAGAGATAACCGATGCTAAAGTGTATCATGGATCAAAGCTAAGTTTCGGATATGGACATCCAGTTAGTGAAGGGGATAAATTCCAAATGGGAACAATGGAACTCGAGGTATTGGAAACACCAGGCCATACTGATGAGAGCATATCCATCACAGTAAAAGATAAAGCAGTTTCAGACGAAATATATATGGTATTTACTGGTGATGCCCTCTTTGCAGGTGAGACTGGAAGGGTGGACCTGTATGGTGAATCACAAAGTAAGAATAATGCTCTTAAACTCTACAGAAGCCTTCATAATAAAATAATACCTTTAGGCAATCAGGTAATTTTATGCCCTGCCCATGGGGCGGGTTCAGTCTGTGGGGCAGATATCCGAGAGCAGGAGCTCACCACTATCGGATATGAAAAGAAAACCAATGAATATTTGAATTGTAGTAGAAGGGAATTTATTGAATTTAAAATCAATGAAAAACTCTATACACCACCATATTTTAATAAGATGGAAGAATTAAACCTTGCAGGGCCTAAATTACTCTGTAAACTCCCTCCATTAAAGGTCTTGAAGGTAGATGACTTTAAAGCAATTAGGGATAAAGGTGCGCAGATTGTTGATGTGAGAAATCCTCCAAGTTTCGGAGGAGCACACATCCCTGATACCCTGAGTATTTGGAAATCTGGTTTGCCTGTCTACGCAGGCTGGATGCTCAACTACGAAGATCCAATAGTAATCGTGGATGAGGAAGGTCATGGTATGGACCAGGTGCGCAAATTCTTAGTCCGTTTAGGATATGATTATATTTACGGCTATCTGGGCGGGGGATTTTCAAGCTGGTACTTGCAAGCCCAGCCCATAAAGAAATTAGAACTCTGGTCCGTGCATAAACTAAAGGAGAGGCAGTTTGATGATTCTATATATATTTTAGATGTACGGAAGATAACCGATTGGGATAAAGGATACATCGAAGGGGCCCATCACATTTACCTGGGATATGTACGTGAACGATTGGATGAAATCCCTAGAGATAAGAAAATAGTTATCTACTGTGATAAGGGAAATAAATCTACTATAGCATCCAGTATTTTACTTAATAATGGATATAAGGATGTAGCCACAATATTAGGTAGTATGAAGGCCTGGTTGCAGGCGGGGTATCCTGTTGTTTAGAATTTTTTTTCCTTTGTTTGTCCTAATATGAATAATATATAAAAAAGGAGATGATAAAATGGAAATCAGACCATACTTAACCTTTAAAGGAGAATGCCAGGAGGCTATTGAACTTTACCAGGATGCTTTTGATATTAAAACTCCGGAGATAATGCGTTTTGGTGATATGCCTCCTAATCCGGATATGGAGATACCTGAGAGTATGAATAAATGGGTTCTACAGGCTGCACTGCCTTTTGGGGATAATTTCATCCGCCTGTCAGACACCTTTGGGGATTTCAACGACGCCCCAAGTGAACGGGTTTCCGTAGTTTTTGAGGGAAGTAAGGAAGAGGTGGAAAAGGCCTTCCAGGTTCTCTCCCAGGATGGAACAGTTCAGATGCCCCTGGAGGCTACCTTTTTCAGTCCGGCCTACGGAACTCTGGTGGATAAATTCGGAATTAAATGGAACTTCGCAGCCAGCGAAGAATAGGTTAAAGGGTTTAAATTTACCATTCCAATAAATAAACTTAAAATAATTATATTTAAATTAAAATAGTTCCAAAAATAATTTTATAAAATGATCGTGTGTGGGGTTATACAATTGTCCATTTTGAAACTGCCTATAATGATTAAAGAAGAATATGATGAGCTTATACATGAACAGTACCTGAGCAGGATAGCCTTCCAGGGGGAGTATCCCTACATCGCTCCTTTCCTGTACGTTTTTGATGGGAGGTACCTCTACTTCCTCTCTACCAAGTATGGGAAGAAGATAGAGTTGTTTAGGGAAAATCCGCAAGTGGCGGTGGAGATAGAAAACTACCACCCTGATCTTACTAATTACAAATTCGTGACCATGCAAGGGAAGATTGAAGAGGTGGAGGATGATGAGGAGAAAACCCATGCAAGAGAGCTCTTCGTGGACCTCTTAAAAGAGAAGAACCTCTCATCGGTTATAATGGCCGCGCTGGGCCACCGGCCAGAAGACCCACCGGAAGCGCTCCTTGGGGAGGAGAAATCCTATGTGTGGAAGCTGGTGGATGTAAAGAAAATTATAGGCATAAAAAATTCATAAAATAAAATTGGGTGTTAATAAATGAATTTTAATTTAAAAGAAATACTAAAATTAATTTTATCGATTGCTGTAGTCTTTATTGCAGGATCTATAGGAAACTATTTCACCATCACCGAAATAACCACCTGGTATACCGCACTGACCAAGCCAACCTGGACACCCCCAAATTGGGTATTCGGACCGGTATGGACCACCCTCTTCATCCTGATGGGTATAGCCCTCTACTTGGTGTGGAGTAAAGGATTAAAACGAAAAGATGTTAAAATAGCCATAGGAATATTTGCTGTACAGTTAATCCTGAACACATCATGGTCGATTATATTCTTCGGGCTGCATTCACCTTTAGGTGGACTTATAACCATCATCATTCTATGGATAGCTATCCTAGCAAACATAATAGTCTTCTACCGCATATCAAAACCAGCAGGATTCTTACTTGTCCCCTATATTGTCTGGGTTAGCATCGCTGCATATCTTAACTACAGTGTTTATTTATTGAATATTTAAAAAAATTGATTAATTTAGGGGGATTTCAGGCCTTTTCCTGTAATCTCTTCTGAACTTTTTCACTTAAAAGTTCCCGTATGGCATCTTTTGCAATCCATTTAGCGCTTTTTGAGTCTAATTTATCTATTTTCCTAGCAATTAAAATGGCTTTCTTATTTAAGTTAAGATTACGTTTTCCAATCTGTCTTAAAGCCCAGTTCACTGCTTTTTTCACAAAATTACGATTATCAGTTGATTCCCGAATTATGATGGGGAATAGTTCAATGAATTTCTCATCATCCACTTTTTTATCATGAACAGCCAGCGTGGCGATTAATGTGAAGGCCGCTCTCTTCACAAACTCTTCATCCTGTTTACTCCACTCATATATCTTCTGGTAGGCGTAAGGTGTTTTACGGAATAGTTTCATGCAGCACTGGTCGCATACATCCCAGGAGTTGAACTCCCAGGCCCATCTGTCCATCTGCTCCTCAGTCACCATTTTAGGGTCGTCTATCATGGTGGCCAGTATCCGGGTTTCGGTGTAGCCGTGCTGCCA
>JAJRAE010000086.1 GCA_028682985.1 Methanobacterium sp. | reverse complement strand
CCTTTTAGATGGTGGAAAACTTGATTTAAAGGAGATATTGGCCTGTATATATCTTAAGGATCAGAGGCAGAGGAAAAAATTCAATGAATGTTACGAAATCTTCTTCCAACATAAAAGCAATGAAAACCAGGATTCAACTAAACAGATAGATAAATCCAAATTCATAAGGAAATTAAACATATCTGTTACCAAACAGAACAAGGCAGAATTTAATTACAACAATAACCAGGAGTGGAAGCTGGACCACATCAAAGACACCCTGAACGATGCCGGTAATAACGCTGATCATGAGGGCAACTCCCAACTAATGCAAAGCAACATACACACCCTAAACACTCTGCAGCCTGAATTAATTGATTTATGCCAAAAGCTCGGCCGTAAAATAGCAACCAAAAGAGTTCGCAGATATAAAAGATCCAAAAAACAGAAACCAGATATAAGAAGGACCATTCGGAAAAACCTGAAGCACGGTGGTAGTCTCCTGGAGTTGGTTAAAAGCAAACCCCCCATTAAGAAACAGAATCATTTCTTTTTAAGCGATGTAAGTGTTTCTTGCGACTGGATAAGCATCTGGTTTTTCTGCATGATCTATGCCGCACAGAACAGTTTTAATCGGGCTAGGGCATTTGAGTTTGACAATAAAACCGCGGAAATATCATCCGCCCTGGGGGAGTTCAACATCGTAGATGCCTTTATCCGGGTTCTAGATATACGCCGGGAGAATTCAATGATCAAAGGCAAATCCAATATGTACACTGCCTTCCAGAGTTTCCAGGAACAGGCCAGTATTAACCACAAATCCTATGTCCTTATATTGAGCGACTGTCGGGATTGGGCTGGCCCCAAATATGATGGGGAACCATTAAGTGCAGATATAATAAGGAACATATCCCGCAAGGCTAAAAAGGTATTGATTTTAAATCCTGAGGAGAAAATTAAATGGAACGCTGCAGACAGCTGTGTCTCTTATTATGAGGATGCCGGGGCAGAAGCTTTTGAGGTTAGCAATCTAAATCAGCTGGCTGATCTGATTAGTGAGATTTGAATTCGATTTAAAATTAAGATAATGAAATTAAATTTCTCTAATTTTTTTATAGAGTGTATCTCTCTCAGCAGGTATACGGCCCATATCTCTTATTATTCTCTGGAAGTTTTCTGGCGTGGTCTGCACTCCATGCTCTGAACCGGCTGATTTTGATATGTTTTCTTCTCCCAGGGTGCCTCCCAGGTCGTTGGCTCCGGCGTTTAAGCAGATCTGTGCAAATTTAAATCCCAGTTTAACCCAGGAAACCTGGATATTTTTTAAAAGATCTCCGAACATCAGTCTGGCCACGGCATACACCTTTAAATCCTCCAGTCCGGTGCTGCCTGCTTTGGATCCTCCCTCTTTATAGAGGGGTGTTTGCCAGTGCATGAAAGTTAGCGGTACAAATTCAGTGAATCCACCGGTACGCTGTTGTATTTCCCTTAAAATATTCATATGCTCCACCCGGTGATGGGGTTCTTCTATATGCCCGTACATCATGGTGCAGGTGGTTGGTATACCAGTTTGGTGGGCGGTTTCTACTATCTCTATCCATTTAGCGGTGTCCATCTTGTTGGGACAGATTACCCGGCGGATGTTGTCGTTCAATATTTCAGCAGCATTTCCTGGGATGGAGTCAAGTCCGGCTTCCTTCAACATTTCAAGTTCATCTTTAATAGATATCCCGGCCTGGTCTGCCCCGTATAATATCTCCATAGGAGAGAATGCATGGATATAGATATCTGGGAGTTCATCCCTTAATTTTTGAAGCATTTCCTGGTAAAAATAGGCATCCACATTGGGATGTAAACCACCCTGGATACAAACTTCCTTTGCCCCGTTATTCCAGGCTGTTTTGGCTCTTTTGACCATCTGGTCGATATTTAAAAAATAGGCTCCTTCTTCATCCTTGTTTTTCCTGAAAGCGCAAAATCCGCAGTCTCCTGTGCAGATATTGGTGAAGTTAATATTCCAGTTCTGTATGTAAGTGACCCGGTCCCCTGTGATATTCTCTCTTAACAGGTCAGCTACTATCATAAGAGCATGAAATTCGTTCCCTGTTGTTTGGATAAGTTTTATTCCTTCTTCTTGTGAAATAGGGGTTTTCATTGACTTTTCCAGTATCTCTTCTATCTGTGGGTCAATGTCTACTCTTTTAAACATGCAATTTCATATCTTACTTTGTAACCTTATAAGTTTTGGTTATAAGATGTTCCCATCAGTTACATCAGTATGCTATTTGTCATGGACAAAAATCCTATTAAAAACGATAAGTTTAAATATTATAGGGTCATAGCTAAATTAGGAGGTGATAATATGGCTGAATTACCTATTGCTCCAGTGGGAAGGATCATAAAAAATGCTGGTGCTCAAAGGATAAGTGATGATGCAAAAGAGGCCTTAGCAAAATCTTTAGAAGAAAAAGGTGAAGAGATTGCTAAAAAAGCCGTTGAACTTGCAAAACACGCCGGTAGAAAAACTGTGAAAGCAGATGATATCGAATTAGCCGTAAAAGCAGCATAAAATTTCTAATTTTCCTTTTTTTATTTATTTTTATTATTCTTTACAGTTATAACAATCATATATTGAATTTAAAAAAAAGATTTCTTATTATTTTTCCAGTCCTAATCTTTTCCATAGATCATCATTATCCAGGAATGCATTGATCTCTTCATTCTCCTCATCTAAGGAAACAAAATATTTCTGATCTGATTCAAGCACCGCCAATGCCAGGGGAGTAATGGATTCATAAATGAACCTATCATCTAAACTAAAGGATGATAAAATGATTATGGGATAAATTGTTTTATTCCCCACAATAAAGGGTTTACCAGTGGTGATGGTTTTATCATAGGAACTTTTTCTATCTCCTATAACTGAATCCAGCAGGGGTTTAATAAAATCGATGTTCATCATTGGAATCTACTCACATATGGATTATTGATTCAGTTTACGCATGCTCCAGAAGAGTTGTAGCACCGGTTTTTTAGTGATTGCCTTAATAATTGCACCAAATATTCTATAGAATGTTATTTTCAATTCAAATTCCAGTGAACCATCAAATTTAACTCCTTGAAACTCGGGAGTGATGGAAAGCTTTAAAGGAGGTATGAGATTTAAAATTGAGCTCACACTCCAGAAATAACCGCTAAACAATGCGGTATTCACCGGACTGGAGAATCCCAGGTTAAGATTAAGGGATAATTTCTGAAGCTTTATGGATTTTAAAAATGCGCATAAGATAGGTATTAAATATTCAATGGATTTGATGAAATTCTTTAAAACTTCAATAATATTATCTAAATTAGGTTTAGTCTTCTTCTTTTCTTCTTTTCTCTCTTTTTTCTCTTTTTTCTCTTTTTCCTTTATTTTCCTTTCAGGGGGTATTTCTCGTTTTAAAAGACCAATATTTAACCATCTAACCTGAATGTATCCCCCCACATCCTTCTCATGTTTACTTAGATAAAAAGAAATATGAAAAGGAATAAAGAGGATTAATAGTAAAATTAGTGCCAATATAAGAAGAATGACACCAATTATTGTGTATATCAATTAATCCGCTCTTTTAGAAAAAATTTAATATTTATTTCTCACCAGGCATTTTGGACTTGACTTCTTCTACTTTCTCTTCTGCTTTTTGCTTCATTTCTTTGTCTTTGCCTGATTTTTTCATTTCATGTACACCAGTTTTCACGGCGTCCATAGCTGCTGTACCCAGCTCACCCAGAGCTTGAGCTATTGGATTTCCTGATAGTGTAAGTACTTTTACACCTTCCGGACCTTCTACCCCTTTAAACACTACGATCATGGCTATGGGTTCAATACCGGCTGCTCCACCAGCTCCAGCTCCAGATCCACCCATGTTTTCTCTGCCTTTACCTTCTCCACCACCAGCTCCAAAACCCATACCCATTCTGGAAACTGGTATTAAGGTTTTATCATCAGCTTCTATTACTTCTCCAATTACATTTTCAATATTCAAGACTTTTCTGATTTCTTCAACTGTGGTTTTAATAGGATCTCCTATATCCATTAATTATCCCTCCAAATTTTTATCTACCTTCCTAATTATGTATTTTTAATCTTAAATAAATTTGGTATTAGTATTAATAATTAATATATTCCGGGAAATAAGCTGGTAAAGTAGGAAAAACAATCAATAATTGGACATCAGAAGATAAGGATTAATATTTACGCTGTTTTGATAAATTTAAAGATAAAATATCTCATTTACCTCATATTACTCCTTTGAATAAAAATTTACCTGAAAACATTAAATATAAAGCAATATTCCTGCTTTAAAGTTACAAAGATTTATATAGGAATAGATTTATATTCAAAATGGACGAAAAGGGCCCGTGGTCTAGGGGTATGATACCTCCCTGACACGGAGGTGATCACGAGTTCGAATCTCGTCGGGCCCATATGCCGTGGTAGTTCAGTTGGGAGAACGCCAGACTGAAGATCTGGATGTCGCTGGTTCAAGTCCGGCCCACGGCACTTAAATAAACTTCTTTTTTATTATATTAAGCATAAAATTAATTTATTTTAGAAAAATTTATTTCTTAAATAATTTTCTGGGAAATATACCTATTATCCCCCCAGCCATGGAAAGCAGACCAAAAACTAGGGTCCCACTTAAAAAAACCATTAGTCCCCCTACCAGTCCCAGGATTAGGCCCAGGATTATTCCCACCATACCACCATTTATAGCTCCTTCCAGGTATTTCTTACTTCCACTGAGATAGGCAGAAACTGAACCGGCCAGTATGGTTAAAATAATAGTTAATATGCTCAAGTAGGATAAAAGCTGGACTGGAATACTGGAAGGGTCCGTAGGAACATTCTCTCCAAAAACAATTGCAACAGAAATGATTAGGCTTACAAATAGAAATAGAAGTCCCACCAGCACTCCTTTCCATTTCACACCCCCTGTATTTGTCTTCATATCAGCCTTATCTCTTGATAAAGGAGTATAACTTTTCTGGGACGTGGAATAATCACTTTTAGAGTGAGGATTCTTTTTAGTGGTTGTGTTACCGTGATAAGGTGGATATTCTCTATTGGGGGTAATTATTTTTTGATTATAATCTCTTTTAGGGGAATAATCTCTCTTAGTTGTGGAATATCTTAATCTACCACCACAGCTACATCTTTCAAAATTAAATGATTTTTCTCCCTCAGGCAGTGGATGCTGTTTTGCACACTCATCACAGATCAGGTAGGACATAGTATCTGCATATATGTACAGATGGTTAATAAGATTTAGTCTTAAAAAAAATTGTTCAATCATATGATATATTGTTACGCAGCCAGACTGCTACCAAACCACCCAGGGCTGTTAGGCCACCGTAGATAATAACGTATGCAGAGAGTGTAATTAACCCTGCTAGGAAACCCATCATCACATCCATCGTCATGGTCAGGATCATGATAATTAAAGCCCCTAACACTGATAATGCCAGGCCTACCATGAATCCGTTAAGAAGTCCGTCCACATAATCACGGGAACCGCTGATGTATCCTGCTATAAAACCAGAAGCAATTATTACAAATATAAACACTATTAAATATCCGCCAAGGGATCTTAACACATCCACACCATTGCTAGCTATTATGCTTCCCGCCAGACCCATAACAGCAATTATTGAGGCTAACACCAGGAATATAATCCCGGCCAACACACCCAAAAAGCTTATCCTGTCCATTATATTAAGATCACTTGTTTTAGGCTGTTTTCTGCCTGCATAGTAGTTTTTAATCTTCCGATTAACTCTGCGAAGTTTCTTACCACATTTATAACAGTTTACTGCTGATTCACTGTTCTGGGCTCCGCAGTGAATGCACTGTATAGTTGGGGCCTTCTTATCTTTAATAATCTCCTTAAAAGATTGTGCATAACGAAGACGGCCTCCGCACTGGCATTCGGCAAAATCCTCCAAAGACTCTCCAGACTCTAATTTGTAATAACCCCCGCAATCATCGCAAATAATGTATCGCATATCTTCAATCCCCAAAACATTAGCATATCTCTTAAAATAAGAATTATTCTTTATATTAACTATTATTATTACTCAATATAAAGAAAATTAAAATTTGATT
>JAJRAE010000081.1 GCA_028682985.1 Methanobacterium sp. | reverse complement strand
TTTAGATTCAACCCCACATCAACTTAAGACCACAGAGCACACCACCATCTAGAAATTCAGAGAGGTAAGAAACATTGCGCAGGGGAAGAAGACAAAAATGGATGATTAAAATAGCTGAAGAACGAGTTAACATCCTTTTTAATCGTGCTCAAGAAGAATTATCCCATAATCCAGAGAGATCTCACAGGCATGTACAAATGGCCCGTAACATAGCCCAAAAGTACAACCTTAAAATAAACTCCCACTGGAACCGGAGACACTGTAAAAGCTGCCACAAATTTCTACAACCCGGAGTAAATTCCCAGGTAAGACTTAAAAATTCAAGAGTAGAAATAAAATGCCTTGAATGTGGCGAGATACGCAGAATACCCTACATCAGAGAAAAAAAAGAGAGAAGGAGAAAGAAAATTGAATACAATACCTTCAAAAAAGGAACTAATGAACAGATCACTTAACACCATCACCATCACCGTCGGTAAATCCGGGATAAAAGAAGGAGTTATTGAGGAGATAAAAAGACAGCTTAAAGAACGGGAAGTAATAAAGATTAAATTTTCCCGGGCCATGTCCACTGAGAAAAAAGATTATATAAATCATATCCTGGAAAAAACCAATGCCAAACTGGTTGATTTAAGAGGTAATGTTGCAGTTTTATTTAAGAGAAAAAGATAACATTGATAAAAATAATTTTTGGAGGATAAATATGACCACAATTTATGATGTGCCTGCAGATTCACTGATAAGTGAACTTGCCAAGGAATTAAAAACCAATAAAAAGATTAAACAACCTGAATGGGCCCAGTTTGTAAAAACGGGTGTTCATAAAGAGAGAAGACCAGAAAACCCAGACTGGTGGTACGTGCGATGTGCAGCCATACTGAGAAGAGTTTACATCGACGGACCGGTGGGTATAAACAGTTTAAAAACCTATTACGGTGGAAAGAAAGACCGGGGGACCAACCCAGAGAAATTCAGACCTGGCGGAGGTGCTGTAATCCGAGGAGCATTACACCAGCTGGAAGAAGCTGGATACATTGAGAAAATTGGGGAAGGAAGGCAGGTAACTGCCCAGGGTAAATCATTCCTGGATAAAACATCCCATCAACTTAAAAAAGAAATTCCAGAACTAGCTAAATATTAATTGGAGGTTAGAAATGAGCGATATAGAAGAGTTACGCCGTAAGAGGATGGAGGAGCTACAGCAGCAAGCTGCAATGCAGTCTCAACAGCAGCAGGTTACCGATGCTGAGTCCCAGGAAAGAATGCGTCGTGAACTTGAAGCTCAGAAAAAACAGGTCCTGATGCAGATATTAACCCCGGAAGCACGGGCCAGACTTGCTAACATCCGTCTTACCAAGCCTGATTTTGTGGAACAAATTGAAATGCAACTGATCCAGCTGGCCCAAATGGGAAGGATTCAGTCAATGATAACAGATGAACAGCTTAAAGTGCTTCTTAAGAAGTTATCAGGCCAGAAAAGAGAGATAAATATTACCTGGAAATAAAAAATTAACATAAAAACTGGAAATAAAAATTTATCTAACATAATCATATTTCCGATAAATTCCAAAAATGAAAGCATGCGTACTGTACAGTGGAGGTAAAGACAGTTCCCTTATGGGGGCCATACTCCAGAAACTGGGCTATGAAGTGGAACTGGTAACAGTGAACTTCGGCTGTTATCCCTCTTGGAAACCAGCAGCAGAGTCCGCATCCAAATTGGGGTTCTCCCATCAGGTTTTCCATGCAGAAAACGAAATTCTAGAAAATGCTGTGGATATCATCTTAAAAGAAGGATACCCAAACCATGGAATTAACAACCTGCATCAGCAAGCCCTGATTTTAGCATCTCAGAAATATCCGGTAATAGCCGACGGTATTCGCCGGGATGACAGGGTACCCAAACTGGAAACTAGTATGATCCAGAGCCTGGAAGATAAGAAGAATGTTCAGTACATTAATCTAACTGGTTTCGGCCATAAAACAATAGATCAGCTTTCACAGAAATTCTTTAAAATAAAAAAAGAGTTAACCACAATAGATAATAATTCTGATTATGAAATAGAGATAAGATATTATATAGATAAGTTAAGAGGAGACGGAACTGCCTCTTCTATATTTCCAGAACACCAGCAATCAAGAGTAATAGGATGGAGAGAAAATGAGTAGAAATAAGCCATTAGGCAAAAAATTAAGACTGGCAAAAGCCAACAAACAAAATAGAAGAGTGCCTCTCTGGGTGATGCTAAAAACATCTAGAAAAGTAAGAACCCACCCTAAAATGAGGCAATGGAGAAGAAGTAAGATTAAGGCATAAAAAATTGATTTTTTTGCCTAATTAGTAGGAGATATTATTCATGGAAAGAGTTTACACCATACCATTAAGGGATGTTAAAAGGGTACCCCGGACCATCCGGTCTCCCAAAGCAGTGCGCATCGTCCAGGAGTTTTTGAAAAGACATATGAAGTCAGATGATATCAAAATCGATGCTGCAGTTAATGAGAAAATCTGGGAAAGAGGTATCCAGAAAACACCACCTAAAATAAAGGTAAAGGCCATTAAAGATGAGGATGGTACAGTATCAGTCACCTTAGTAGAATAGGTGGAAGTACAGATGATTAAAAGATTAGATCTGGGTGGAAACCCAAACCTGGGTGTTTCCATAGCAGCCACAGAAGAACTGGCATTAATCCCACCAAACCTTACGCCGGATACAGTACATTTAATAGAGGAATCACTGGAGGTGGAATCACTGGCTACCCTAATTAGCGGTAGTAGCCTGGCTGGAGCTTTAACCTGCGGAAACTCGAATGGAATCATAGTATCCAAATACGCATTTGATCTGGAAATAGAGTCCATCAAGAAACAGGGAGTGGAGGTTGAAAGAATACCAGACCGACTCACCGCAGTGGGTAACATAGCACTGGCCAATGACCAGGGGGCTATAGTTAATCCACAGCTATCTGATGAAGCAGTGGAACTAATAAGCCAGGTTTTAGATGTGGATGTAATTAAAGGAAGCATAGCTCAGTTCGTTATTCCCGGAGCTGTGGCAGTCGCCACAAACAAAGGGGTGCTTTTGCATCCTTCTGCTAGTGAGCAGGATATAGAAATGGTGGAAAAGATACTTCAGGCCCCGGCAGATGTGGGAACAGTTAACAGCGGTACTGCACTGGTTGGAGCATGTACAGTAGCAACTTCAAAGGGTGTTATCGTTAGTTCAAAAACCACCGGTCCTGAACTGGCAAGAATTGAAGAAACATTTGGTTTTCTTGAGGGAGATTTATGAAGACAAAGATATTTAGAATTCAGGGTAAATTCATGATGGGTAACAACTTAAAACCCTTCACCAGAGAATTAAAAGCAACAAATGAAGAAGAAATAAAGGAAAAGATTTTTTCAGAGTTCGGGAGCAAACATCACATATCCCGAAACAAAATCAAAATAGAAAATATAACCGAAATATCCGCAGATGACGTGCAGGATTCTGTTATCAAAGCTCTCTTAAAGGAGTGAATATTAATGGAAGATAGAGAACGCCTGAATCAACTTGTAAACGAGCTTAACATGTATCAGGGACAAGCCGACGTATTTAATCAACAAATGGAAACAATTAAAGCCAACTTGGCAGATCTTACAATTGCTCAGGAGACCTTACAGTCAATTAAGGATAAAAAAGACGCTGAAACACTGGTGCCAATCGGCGCCGGTTCATTCATCATTACAGAGATAAAAAATACCGATGAAGTAATAGTGGGTTTAGGTGCAGGGGCAGCTGTTAAGAAAAAAATAGCAGATGCCGAGGAAAACATACAGGAACAGAAAAAGGACCTGGAAGCAGTTTCAAATAAAATTGCAGAACAACTCAACCAGATCACCGAATTCATAGTTACTAAAACACCAGAAGCAGAAGCACTTATCCAGAAACTGGAAGGTACCGAAAACCAGATCCAGTAAATCTCCATAATTATTTTTATTTATTTTTCATACCTAAAGGAGGTATATTCTTTTGTTTGAATCTTTGAAGAAGAAATTATCAGGAACCATCGGTCAGATATCCGAAAAAATTTCCAAAGAAGAAGAGGAAGCCCAGAAAGAGGATAAAGATAAAGAGATCTCCGAAAAGAAGGATATCTCAGAGACTCCTCTAGAAAAAGATATTTCGGAAAATGAAGAAGATATTGCTAAGCCGGGCGAAGAGGATAAGGGTATCCCGGAGATTCCTAAAAAAGATGAAACTGATAAAGAGGAATCCAAAAAGACTAAAAAAACCAGAATATCCAGACCATGGGGTAAATCCAAAACTAAAGAAAAAACAAAAGAAGAAGGAAAACCTGAAGATAAATCTCTCCCTAGAGAGGAAATTGAACCTTCCGAAGATGAAAAATCAGGACTGTTCTCATTTGTAAGGCATAAAACTATATCAGAAAATGATATAGACGACATCCTGTTTGAACTGGAGATGTCACTGCTGGAAGGGGATGTAGCTCTGGAAGTGGCTGAACAGATCATAAACACAGTTAAGGAAGATCTGGTGGGCCGGAAGATCAAAAGAAGAAGTGACGTGGCAGAATTTACCAGAGACGCTCTTAAAAAAGCCATATCAGATATACTGGCTGTGGAAGGCCAGGATCTGGATGCACTAATAAAACTAAAAAAGAAACAGGGCGAACCCCTGAAGCTGATGTTTGTGGGAATAAACGGCACTGGTAAAACCACCTCCATCGCCAAAGTAGCCACCTACTTTATAGATAAAGGTTATAAACCCGTCATCGCTGCCTCGGATACCTTCCGTGCAGGGGCCATTGAGCAGTTAACCCATCATGCCGATAAAATTGGTGTGAAGATAATAAAGCATAAAAAAGGAGCAGACCCAGCTGCTGTTGCTTTTGATGCAGTGGAACACGCCCGGGCCCAGGGCAAAGAACTGGTCCTGGTAGATACCGCAGGCAGAATGCAGACCAATGTGAATCTTATGGATGAGATGAAAAAGATCAAACGGGTTATTAATCCAGATCTAATACTCTTTGTGGGTGATGCCTTAACAGGTAACGATGCCGTTGAACAGGCCCGTAAATTTGATGATGCTGTAGGAATTGATGGAATCATCCTTACCAAAGCTGATGCGGATGCTAAAGGCGGTGCAGCACTATCCATAGGCCACGTGATCAATAAGCCTATACTATTTTTAGGAACCGGACAGTCTTACTCGGACATTATGGAGTTCAGACCTGAATGGATGGTGGAACAGGTGTTCGGCGAAGAATAAGGACTTCTTATATTTCTTTGGATTCATTCTTATTTTTAATAACAAATTGCTTTCTTTAAATTGGACAATCTATTTTAAACCACCAAAAACCGCGCCCATCACATATTTCCAGGTGACATCCACCTTTTTAAATCCCACCTGCCGCAGCCAATCCAGATGACTTAATAATGGCGCAGGATAATCTTCTTTATAGTAGGTGGGCAGCCATCTTTCTTCAATCTCTATTTTAGAGATGTTTTTACTCATAAATTCTTTCCAGTATTCTATGCTTACATTTTCCAGATATTTGCTGGAGGCCAGAACATTGTCTGCGTTATAGAATGCACCTCCCACTTTAAGGGAGTCATAGATTTTCTGGTATATTTTCACCTTCTCTTCATCAGTCTGCAGGTGGTGTAGAGCTAGCGATGAGATGATCAAATCATAGTCACTTTCAAATTTGACATTACGAAGATCACCCACCAGATAGTTAATATCAGTGTAATGGGATAGTTTATACTTTGCTAATTCAATCATGTGTTCAGCTAGATCTATACAGGTAACTCTGGCATTTGGATATCTCTTCTTCACTGCGGCGGTTATGTTCCCTGTCCCACAACCCAAATCCAATACCTTTATGGGTTTAGATTCATAAAAAGGTATACTGCTAATTAGATATTTTATCATACTTCTGTATTCTGGGATTAATTTTAATATTAACTCATCATATCCCTTGGCTTCTTCTTCGAAATGATCCTTAACATTCTGTAATGAATTCAAATGTATCATTCTCCTTAAATTATTTACAATTCAGATTTTATTTTTGTAAACTCAATTATTAAATTTTTCAAAAAACACAATTAATTAATAGTGAGTAGATGGGTAAAGTGATCATATCTGCGGGGATGAAACTGCACTGCCACAGTAAAGAGGGAGTAATCGGTGCCATAATCAGTTATAATAATAGAAAATGTGCCTTAACAGCTTATCATATTTTAAGGGCAGGTAACTGTAGTGTTGGAGATAAAATCACTTTAAACGGATATTCTGGTAAGGTGGTAGAAGTAAAAGAGGAAGCAGATCTAGCAATCATATCTATAGATGCTCTGGATGAGGAAGTTAATATTTCAAAGATAGCCACCCCAGAAATAGGCCCGGCATACTCCCTCAACGGCTTTAAACGTATTAACTGTCGGGTGATGACGGTTGGCCGGACCTATCATTACCTGGCCTTTCCCATGGGCAACCTCCCCCTTCCTGGAGATAGTGGATCCCCAATTATCCAGGATGGAAAGGTGGTGGGAATCTTGGCCAGCATATTTTACAACAACGCCACCGGTATTGCCCTTGCTATTGATAAATTTAAAATACATTCAGAAGATAATCTTTAGATAAGAACAAAATGGAGATGGGTTCTTTATGGACGGTGAACTTAAATGCGAATTCTGCAAGAATATATATGACTTATCCGAGCTTAGAAACAGAAGTAGGATATTCCGTGACCGGGAGGAAGCTGGTTCGGTGTTGGCTGGTATGTTGTTGGATTATGGGGATAGTGATGCCTTAGTTTTAGCTATTCCTGCCGGAGGGGTGCCGGTAGCAGCATCTCTGGCCCGTGAACTAGAACTGGATTGGGATATGGCGGTGGTAAGTAAGATCACCCTGCCCTGGAACACCGAGGTGGGTTACGGTGCGGTGGCCTTTGAGGGGACAGTGAAACTCAACAACGAACTGGTATCCCAGATAGGACTTACCCTGGAGGAAATTGAGGAAGATGTGGAGGAGGCCAAAAGAAAGGTGCAAAGACGTTTTAAAAAGTTCCGGGGTGATAAGCCTTTCCCAAATCTGAAAAAACGTCCAGTTATACTAGTAGATGATGGAGTGGCTTCTGGCTACACCATGTTGGTAGCGGTAGAGGCTCTTAAAAATAAAGGAGCAACTAACATAATCATAGCTGTACCTACCGCCCATCTAAAAGCTTTAGAGAGAGTAGCAGAAAAGGTAAACCGTGTCTACTGTGCTAATATTCGCGGTGGCTGGGGTTTTGCTGTGGCAGATAGCTATCAAACCTGGTATGATGTGGAGGAAGAGGTGGTGATGAATATCTTAAAACCCTGAGTTTGAATTTACGAATATTTAAATACCTGTCGGGTAATTAATTAACAAACCTCATCAGATTTTTTATAAATCGAAAGGAGTGGAAATGATTTGGCAGGTCGTCTATCTAAATATTTCAGGAATAAATCAGGTATTATACTTATTTTTGTATTGTTTTTGTCCATATTATCTTTAATTTTCATTTATTTTGATGATTTTGATGATGTAACCTATGAAACATTCCCCCAAATCCACTCATCAGATCGGATTATAATATTCTCACCACACCCTGATGATGAGTCTCTGGCCAACTCCGGACTTATTAAGGAAGCTTTAAAGGCTAATGCAACGGTTATGGTGGTTATGATGACCAATGGGGATGCAACCCCTATAAACATCTCTGATTATACTATTAAAAACAATATATCCAATTTCACAGGTAATATTGGTGATTACCGGCATATTGAAACCATCAACGCCCTGAAGAATCTGGGTTTAAATGAAAGTAACATCATATTTTTAAGTTATCCTGATGGTGCTCTTAAATATCTCTTCGGAAGTAACTGGGATTACAACAACCCGTATAAAGGTGCGGACAATTCCAGCAATCCATACGACCATTCAACCTACAATTTTTCCTTTGAAAAGAATGCACCATATTGTGGGGCTAATGTAGAGAAGAATTTGCAGCAGATAATAAAGGATTTCAAACCAAACATGGTTTTTTATCCAGATGATGGTGATGAACATCCGGATCATGCAGCAACCAGTGCATTTGTAATATATGCCCTTATTAAATCTAATTATACTGGCGGCGCCTTCACCTATCTGGTGCATAAGGGCTCCTGGCCATCACCCTTAAACTACCAGCCAAAATCAGATCTGGAAGCACCTCGTGATGTCCTAAATTTAGATGGAACCTGGTATATGCTTAACTTGACAGATGAAGATGAAAACAGTAAAGAAAAGGCAATAAGTTCCCACGACACCCAGATATCTCTTATGGAAAACTATTTAAAGTCATTTGTACGGGTTGATGAAATATTCGCCAATTACCCTGTTATAGATGTGGAGAAAGTAACCAGTACCAATTTCACCAATGGATTGCCTTCATCATCCTCCTTTGAAGATCTGAGGTATGACTCCCAAACAACTCTATTACTACCATCCACTGATCTGGCCGGCGCTGGACTGGTATATGATGATAATTATGCTTATCTCCTTTTGAAGACTTCAGGAGATATAAACAGCATGATAATATACGATTATCATCTTAGGATCTACAATGGAACTGAATTTAAACGGTTAGATGTATCCGTTGGAAATGGCACAGCTGATTATGAGTTAAAAGCCAGCAACAGCATAAATGCCGGAGGAAATATTGCTGCGGATATTCAGAAGAATATCATGGTGGTTAAGGTGCCCATTAAACTCTTTAAAAATGCAAAACTCATAATGATGAGCACAGATATCAAGGATGCCAATAAAAATAAGCTGGATGATATGTCCTGGCGAGTTTTTAAGTTTCCCACCGATTTCCTGTCCACTATGGAGGAACTGTTGTAAATTACCATCCAAAGAATTGTTGTAAAAGTTTTACACCATTAAATAAACTAAATTGAAAATTATTTTAACAAAGGAATTTTGATTATGACCGCCAAGAAGCGCGTAGTATCACTGGATATCTTCCGCGGATTAACAGTGGCGGCCATGATATTCGTAAACACCTTACCCATAACCGCTGATACATCATTTCTACTGAAGCATTCCGCCTGGGCAGGTTTGACCCTGGTAGATCTGGTTTTTCCCTTTTTCCTATTTATTGTTGGGGTTTCAATGGCTTACTCCTTTAAACAACGGGAAAATCAATCGCAAAGACAGTTATGGGGTCATTTCCTTTACCGGGTGGGTGCTCTCTTTGCTATTGGTTTGTTTCTTAACTGGATTGGGGGAGGTCTTCCCCTGAGAATCCCGGGGGTCCTTCAGCTCATTGCACTGGCATCCCTATTTGCAGCGCCCCTGGCAAGACGCAGAATGAGATGGATCCTCTTGGCTGTGGCCATTCTTATGGTAGTTCAAAGTAGCATCCTGCTCTATGCGGATGCGCCAGGTGTAATATCAGGCAACTTCCAGGAAGAAGGTAACATAGCAGGCTGGGTGGATGTGCAGATATTTGGTGCTCAGCACCTTTTCGAACCAGAGACGCCTCCAGATTTTGATCCAGAGGGAATTTTAACCATATTAACAGCTACAGCCATGGTTCTTATTGGTCTCCTATTCGGTAAAACCCTACAGAGAAGGGGTGGTAACTGGACTACCATGCAGATCTTCTTTTTTATAGGAGTCTCATTAATACTTATAGGTATCTTATTATCCACTTGGCTGCCCATAATAAAGCAATTATGGACCGCCAGTTTCATCATGGTAACGGCAGGATTGGCAGCTATTATTCTAGCACTTCTATACTCATTCATTGATCTGATGGGAAGAAAAAGCATTTTAAAAGCAGCAATACCTTTAGGACTCAACGCACTCATATTATATGTGCTGTCGGCGGTGGTTAACACCTTTACCCAGAAATTCTATGTAACATCAACTGCTGGTGATGCAATCAGCCTTTATCAGGCACTTTATCAGCCTTTTATGGATTTATTAAGTCCTAGCATAGGTGCGTTCACCTATGCGGCACTGGTTGTGATCATTTGGGGTTTAATAGCCTATCTTATGCATCGAAGGAGGATATACATCAAACTTTAATATAAAAGTTTAGGATAAAATCGTATTTAGGAGTGATATAAAATGCTTGGCGAAGAAGAACTGAAAAAATTATTTCCAGATTTCAAAGAATTAATCCAGCCTGCCGGTATTGATTTAAGAATGGATGAAGTTTTCATACAGAGGGGGCCAGCTTCCCTGATGAATGAGGAGAAAACTTTACCAAAACTGGAGAAGCTTGAACCACCCATATATACATTAAAACCCAAAACAGGATATCTGGTAACAGTTGACCGGAAGATCAAAATACCCAAGGGTTATTCCATGCTTTATCTCCCCCGCTCTACTATTTTAAGGTCATTTATCTCGGTACATACTGCACTGGGAGATCCTGGCTTCTATGGAACTCTGCAGTTTCTACTCTTCAATTATGGGGAGTTTGATTACACCTTAAAACAGGGTGAAAGAATAGCCCAGGCGGTTGTTTTCCCGGTGACTGGTTCTGGAGAATATGATGGCAGTTATCAGGAGAAATAAAATATCTTAAAGAATAAAATTAATTAGGGATTATTTGATTTTGATCACAATCATACTGATATCATCTGCCAGTGCGCCCTTTCCACAGAAATCCTTCACTGATTACATCAGGGCCCACCCACTAAACCGGCTATCATAGGCGCAAGATCCCGGACGTTAGCCAGGGCCCCATGATATTTATCCCAGAATAGGTTCCAAATATGGATATTGCTCCGAAAGCAGCTATCATCAATACCTGATTTTTTATGGTGAATTTCTTCTGCAGTATTTCT
>JAJRAE010000167.1 GCA_028682985.1 Methanobacterium sp. | reverse complement strand
GAATCTTATAATATTATCTTTAATGTATAAATTTGTACTATAAAGATTTAAATAGTACATTAAATAAAGGTGTTTTTAATTCTTGAATTTAAAAATTTTGTAAAGTAATCAATGAAAATCGAATAATGAGGAAATAACTATGAAAGGCAGTGAATATTTTTGGCAATATCAAATTAAAGGAACCCAAAACCATAAAACTAGACTTGAAATCACCATTTAAACTTTTCAAAAATATATATCAGCACAACTCCGAGGCTTTTCTACTGGAATCCATGGAAAGTGACAGTGGATTGTCCCGTTTCTCAGTATTAGGATTTAAGCCAGTGGCTATTTTAAAGGCCCACAATCATGTTCTTAAAATAGAACAGGAAAGTGGAACTGAAGAATATGAAGTGGAAAATCCCTTTGAAGAGATAAAAAAATTAATCAACCACTCCAATGAAAAAAGAGGATTCAGAGGAGGGCTGGTAGGATACGTTTCTTATGAAGCAGTTAAATATCTGGAACCAGTCCCGGTGCAGGAAAGTCCCTATCCTGACTTTGAATTTGGACTATTTCTGGATGCAATAATTTTTGATAAGATTAAAAAACAATGTCAATATGTAACACTTCACCAGGATAATTCAGAATACATAAAGAAAATCTCTGAAGAAGAACATTATATAGATGAAATAAAAATCCAAGATATTAAACATCATTTCAGTAAAAAACAATATGAGGAATTGGTACTCAAATCTAAGAAAAGGATAAAATCTGGAGAAATATTCCAGAGTGTGATATCAAACTCCCGAATTTTCCAGATCTCCGGTGATAAACTCTCTTTTTATGAAAAACTACGCAGAATAAACCCATCCCCATACATGTACCATGTTAAATTCGGGGAGAGAGAAATAATTGGCTCCAGTCCAGAGATGCTGGTCAGGGTGGAGAAAGGTAAAGTGGAGACCTTTCCCCTGGCAGGCACTATTAAACGTGGCCAGACCCCAGATGAAGACCTGGAACTGGAAAAAAAACTTCTCTCTGATGAAAAAGAAAAATCAGAACATTTAATGCTGATTGACCTGGCCCGGAATGATCTGGGAAAGGTGTGTGAATTCGGTTCCGTAAAGGTCCAGGAGTATATGGGAATAAAAAAGTTTTCACATGTACAGCACATTTTCTCCAGGGTAACCGGGGGTTTAAAACCAGAGAAAAATGCAGTAGATGCCTTCTCTGCAGTATTCCCTGCAGGAACTCTTAGCGGTGCTCCCAAGATCCGGGCAATGGAAATTATAAATGAACTGGAGAATTCCCCAAGAGGCCCCTATGGAGGGGCGGTTGGATATTTTTCACTGAACGGAAATTCCGATTTTGCAATTACCATCCGCACCATGGTGTGCTGTGATAATCAGGCGAAAATACAGTCAGGGGCCGGAATTGTACATGACTCAATTCCTGAAAACGAATATCTGGAATGTGAAAATAAAGCTGAAGCACTTATGGAAGCCTTAAAGATTAAAGAGAGGATATAAATGATTTTAATAATCGATAATTATGATTCATTCACTTACAACCTTTATCAGCTCATAGGTGAGCTTGATAATGATGTAATAGTTGAAAGAAATGATAAAATAACACTGGATGAAGTAAAGGAATTAAACCCAGCCGCCATAATCCTATCACCTGGCCCTGGAACCCCCCATAATCCAAGGGATTTCGGCATATGCTATGGGATTATCCGGGAACTAGCAGATGAAATTCCCATATTGGGCATTTGCTTAGGACATCAAGGAATATTCGCGAGCTTCGGTGGTGAAATCATTCCTACTCAGCCTGTCCATGGTAAAACCAGTGAAATATTCCATAAAGGTAAGGGCATATTTGATGGCATTAAAAACCCCTTCCGGGCAGCCAGATATCATTCACTGCTCTGTAACATTGAATCAATTCCTGAATGCATGGATGTTATAGCAGAGACCAGTGAAGGTCTGATCATGGGAATTAAACATAATAATAAACTTGTCATTGGTCTTCAATTTCATCCGGAATCCATTGGAACCGATGATGGAATTAAATTACTGGAAAATTTTTTAGGGATGCGGTGTTGATGGTTTCAAAGAAAATAACCCTTAATGATATTATTCATAATAAAAAAAGAAATCTGGAGAAGGAAAAAATATACAAACCTTTAAAGGAGCTTAAAAGAAGCATTAAAAGGATTAAAATCAGGGCAAATTTCAAAAAATCATTAATAAAAGATGATGAAGTTTCATTAATATGTGAATACAAACCAGCATCTCCTTCCCTGGGCCTTATTTCAAGCACTGGTGTGGAAGAAATTGTGCCCCTCTTTGAAAAGCATGGAGCAAGAGCTTCCTCTATTCTCACCGAGGAATCCTATTTTGGAAGCTGTTTAGATAATCTAAAGATTGCATGTTCCATCAGCAACTTACCCCTTCTAAGAAAGGATTTCATTTTTGATGAATATCAGATCTATCAGTCCCGGGCCAGCGGGGCCAGCGCAGTTCTCCTGATGTCTGATGTCTTTCCCAATTTATCTGAGGGAATCCGATTAGTCCAATATCTGGGAATGGATGCTCTGGTGGAATGTAAAAATGAGGCGGATATAAAAAAAGCAGTAGATGCTGGTGCGGAGATAATTGGAATAAACAACCGGGACTTTAATAATTTCTCAGTTGACCTAAACCGCACCTGTAAACTTAGAGATAAAATTCCCCCCGATGTAACGGTGGTCTCAGAAAGTGGAGTGAAAAATGCTGCAGATGTAGAGTTCATATCCCAGTTCAATATCCAGGCTATATTAATTGGAACTGCGATTATGGAATCAACAAATATCCCACAGAAAATGAATGAACTGGTAAAAGCAGCCAAAATATCGGGTGAGTAATTTGAAAATTAAAATTTGCGGAATTACCAGAGTAGAAGATCTAAGCATTTGTGAGAAATATGGAGATTTAATTGGATTTATAAATATCAAAAGATCTCCCAGATACGTCAATCTAAATGAAATTGATGAACTGGTTTCTTCCATGAAAAATAGAAGCAAAGCTGTACTTATTATGGAAACCAATGATATCAGGGAAATTCAATATGCGGTTAAAAAAACTGGAATAAATACTGTCCAGCTTCACGGTCTAGAAAATCAGAAGATAAGGGAAATACAAAAAAGGAGTCCGAAAATTGAAATTATAAATGTTATAGGACTTTCTGAAACTTTAAATGATCAAAAAATTATGGAAATCCAAGAATGCTTAAAAATCAGTGATTTTATCATTTTTGACTATGAGATTAAAGGTAGTAGTGGAGGTACAGGCCGAAAAATTCCATTAAAACTGGCAGTTGAAGCAGCGTCCATTATTCGAAAAAGTAGTCATGAAATGGAGTTGCTCCTGGCCGGAGGAATAGACTCCCATAGAATAGAAACTGAAGGTGGGATCCTGGAGAAACATTTTGATTATGTGGATGTGAACTCTGGAGTAGAAGAAAGCCCCGGAGTTAAAAGTGAAACTAAAATAAGAGAATTAGTTAAGGTGATGAGATGATTTTAGAGGGAAAATTCGGCGAATATGGGGGTATATTTGTACCTGAACTTTTAATTCCAGCTCTTGAAGAATTAGAAAAAGCATTTATAAAATATAAAGATGATAAATCATTCAACAAAGAATTGGATCATTATTTAAAGGAATATGCTGGCAGACCAACCACCTTATATCATGCTAAGAACCTTTCCGAAAAATTGGGCTGTAAGATCTACCTGAAAAGAGAGGATATGCTGCACACCGGAGCTCATAAAATAAATAATACACTGGGACAGGGACTTCTAGCAAAATATATGGGTAAGAAAAGATTAATTGCCGAAACAGGGGCAGGTCAGCATGGTATCGCTACCGCAGTGGTTGGTGCACTTCTGGGTTTACCTACCGAAGTTTATATGGGAAGTGAAGATGTGGTGAGACAGAAATTAAATGTATTCCGCATGGAACTATCCAATGCACGTGTAGCGCCGGTGTATACTGGTTCCCG
>JAJRAE010000209.1 GCA_028682985.1 Methanobacterium sp. | reverse complement strand
TATCCTGTTGGCTGATATATCAGTTTCCACGTACATCCTACTGGCAGTGGGCAGTGGACGGAGATATTCTGTGTTACCATCATCCAAGGCTTTCCTGGTCTCCTCGGGAACTTGGCTGATGGCCATTTCCGCCCTTCTCTTCACTTCTGTGAGGGCGTTTCTCGCTTTTCCTTCCTGATCTGCCACCAGTATAAAGGCGTCGCTTTCAGAGGCTCCTATAAAGTCTCTTACCTTTAAGACTTCTTCATTTGTTATACCGTAGCTTGGAAGTTCGTCTGTGTGGAATATTCCAGAAACTCCCATTTTTCTGGCATATCCTGCTAGCTCTGTTCCCATCCTTCTTCCGGGTTGTATTTCTTTTCCTATAATTCCTTTGAATCCACCTAATTTAATGGCCAGGACCACTCCCTTCTTTTTAAGTGCTCCTCTTATTATTTTTGAATCTGAATCCTGGAAAATTTCTCCAACATCATATATCTCATTATAAACTACTGGTTCTCTGCTCTTAAGTTCTTCTCTGATTTCAAGTAGGCTAATCTGTCTTCTGACCTCATTTTCCACCATTTTTGGCATTAGATCCAGATCTTGAACCCCCTTAATTTCAACCCGAGCCCCTTGACTTATTGATATGTTCAGGTCCTGTCGGATGGTCCCCAGTCCTCTTTTAACCCGGGTACTGCGTAATATTTGTCCAAGCTGATAGGCTACCTCTTTTACCTGTTCAGGATGAGTTATACTTGGATCAGTTGTTATTTCCACCAGGGGAATTCCCAGTCGGTCCAGGCGGAATATTGTCATCCCTTTCTTTTCACCAATCCTCCGTGATGCATCTTCCTCCAGGCAGAGGTTCTCTATAACCACTCTCCCATATTCAGTGTCCAGATGCCCGTCTGTGGCTACCAGCCCAGTTCTCTGGAAACCTCCGGTATTACTTCCATCAATAACCTGCTTTCTCATGGTGTGGAATTCGTCAACCACTTGCATATTTAGAAGGGATGCTATAATCAGGGAGATTTCCAATGCCTCCAGATTCAGTGGATGGGGAGGCTCTTCATCAGCTTCAACCAGACAGGTTTCATAATCATAGGATTCATAGATAAATTGAAGTTCACGGCGTGATTCTTCATACGCCGCCCGGTCTATCTTACCCAGCTCGCTCTGGGTCGGTCTTAACTTCCTCAATATCTTATTTTCCGGTTTTTTATCTGTAAGCTGGCATTTACATGGGCTGAATAGTTTCTTACTGGTATTAAGCTGCTGATGTATTTCCAGGCCCATTTTAAGGCCTAATTTCTCATAATCCATTAAAATCACCTAAATTATAATAATCAATTAAGGAAATATTTCTGGGAACTTTTTCTTCGTATTTCGCCTTTTAAACTGGTCTGCATTAAATCTTTAACTTCCGAGAGATTGCTGGTCTGTCCCAGAACCCATACCAGTTTAACATAAGATGTTTCAGGAAGCATGTCCTGGGCAGATATCACACCCGCCTCTAGTAGTTTGCGACCGGTGCTGTATACGTTCATATTTATTCTTCCATATAGACATTGAGATGACATCACAACCGGTATTTCTTCATCACCTGCCCTTTTCAGGGAGTCTATCATTTCTTCTGGGCAGTGCCCCAGTCCTGTTCCTTCAATTACCAGTCCTTTATATCCCCGATCAATGTAGTAGTCCAGTATATCTGTTTGTATACCGGGGTAGCTCTTGATAAACGCCACTTTCTCTTCCAGTTTATCTAGGAGTTCCACTTCCCCATTGTTTCTCTTATTGTAGTTCCTTGTTTTGTCGAGGATTTCCATTTTACCATTTAATATCTTGGCCAGTGGTTCGGTGTTTATTGAACGGAAAGTATCCCTGCGGGAGGTGTGCATCTTCCGAACCTTGGTTCCCAGGTGGAGATTAGTGTAGGAATCGTCCATTGTGGCATGCATACAAACCAGAACCTCCGCAATATCAGATTTTGCAGCGGTAACCGAATCCATAAGGTTCAGGAAGGCATCAGAAGAAGGTCTGTCTGAACTTCTCTGGGCCCCAGTTATTACCACTGGCACCGGGGTGTTCATAATGAAGCTTAAAGCTGCTGAGGTGTAATGCATGGTGTCTGTTCCATGAGCTAATATCACACCATCTGCTCCCTCCTCTATCTCACTGGCTATGGAACGAGCTGTTTTGACCCAGTACTCTGGCTTCATATTCTCACTTAGAATATTGAGTACGGCCATTCCCCTGATATTAGCCTGCCCCACCAGTTCTGGGTTGGCCCTGAGAAGATCATCTGCTGTGAAGGCAGGGTGCACTGCACCGGTCTTATAGTCGATTATAGACGCCACTGTCCCTCCAGTGGAAATTATGGATATGTCCATCTTCTCTGGATCCTGTTCCACCTCTAATGGGGGTAACTCTATCTTAGGCTTTTCTCCCTTTGATACCAGCTCGACCTCAGCTTCAGTCACATCCACCCCAATATTATAACCATTATCAAGCTTAAGAACCAGATGTTTATCATCTATTCCTTCCGCCCGGTTTAGGACCATTCCTTGATATTTAACATCCTCTTTGGTGATCAGTATCCGATCACCGATTGATAAACTGCATGATTCTAAAAATTCTTTACATATCCCTTTATAAGACATTTTAGCACTCTCTTTAATTATTTATTATGAATTATCTTGTCAAAATGGGTTTTTTTATTTATATCGTATGATTTTTTCGAAAATATGGATTTTTGTTAATTTTAGTCATCCCACTCCAGATCCAGTTCTACTGGTGCGTGGTCTGAGCCCATAACATCATACAGGATGGTGGAGGATTGCACATGTTTCATGAACTCTTTATTTACAAAGAAATAATCAAGACGCCATCCCACATTTCTCTCCCGGGCCCTTGTGCGGTAGCTCCACCAGGAATATTGATCCGGCTTTTTATTAAATTCACGGAAGGTGTCCACGTATCCATGGCTCAGAAAGTTATCTATCCATCCTCTTTCTTCTGGTAAGAATCCTGAGATTTTGCTATTCTCCTTAGGACGGGCTATGTCAATTTCTTTATGTGCAGTATTCAGGTCGCCGCACACCACCAGATTTCTGCCCTCATCTTTAAGCTGATCTGCATATTCCAAAAAAGTGTCATAGAAGTCCATCTTAAACTGAAGTCTTTCTGGGGACATTTTTCCATTAGGGAAGTATATGTTCAGCAGGACAAAATCTCCATAATCAGCGATTATAGTGCGTCCTTCCTGGTCAAATTCCTCCACTCCCAACCCGGTCTCCACTTTCAGCGGCTTCATTTTGGTGTAGAGAGCTACTCCACTGTATCCTTTTTTATAGGCTGTGGAAAAGTAGGTGTGGTATCCATCCATACTCTTAATATCTGGTGGAAATTGATTGCTGGAGGCTTTTGTCTCCTGAAGACATAAGATATCGGGATTTTCTCCTAAAAACCAGTCCCTAAATCCTTTTTTATAAACTGCCCTAATCCCATTTAC
>JAJRAE010000061.1 GCA_028682985.1 Methanobacterium sp. | reverse complement strand
TGCGGGTCTTGCTGGTGCTGGTGTAGGTGCTGCTATGTGCCGGGGAATGGCTCAAGGAGTTAAAAGAGTAGAATTATATGATGTTGGCGGTGGCTCCAAGGTAGGAAGAGCAGCAGTAGTTACACCGGTCATGGAAAAAGTAGTGCTGGGAATTGATGATACAGACACCCCGGAAGAGGGAGCAACCTGGACATTGGCTAATAATACTGGTATGGAGCTAGATAAAATGGGATTCGAATATTTGGACCATGTTACTGTTCAATTATATCCTCATAATCCTAATAAAACACAGAACTGCGTATCCATAGCACTGGTATTTGCTGTGAAACCTGGTGAAAAAAATAAATTGGTAGAAGAAGCTTTGAAAATACTTAATAAACACACCTTATCAGATAAAACTGCCATAGCTGTACTGGAAGGTTTAACTATTCCTGAAAAACTTAGAGAATATGGAATAGCCGCTAAGAAATCTATGATCTATTTGGAGGAAACCCAAAAGGTTGCTCGTGAAGTTGGAGTTGAATTGATGGAGGTAACCGGTGCACGGGGTGAAATCGGTGCTTTAGCGGCTTTAGGACTCTATGATGATATTGATGAAGCGGTTAAAGTTTATTATTAAGTTTTCCTTCTAAATTTCTTGTTTCATTTATTTTAATTTATTATTCATTGAATATCAAATTCAAAAACATTCCCTCATCTTCACTGGCAAAGATCATGTCTGATTTATCAGGTCTTTCAATCTCTACCCGGATCACTTTATCATTTAAGTAGATGAAATAATTGCCTTCAGGATATTGTTCATCTATGTAAATATTCTTATACCTAAGACCATTAATGTAAACGCCATAAGTGCCGTTTTTAAACACACCCTTGGTGCTGGCTACCCTCAGATCATTGATATAGATATTAACAATCCTGGCATTATCAGCCCCTGTTTTTATCAATACCCCTTCATTAATGGTTAAATTAGCGTAATTTTCCACGGGAACATGTTTTACAGCATAAAGATTTTTGAAGATATTTCTCACATCACTATCTCGTATAACATCCCTTACATTCAATCCTAAGAATGTCCTGGCATCTGCCGGTATTCGCATCACCGTATCCTCCCCAGGAATCGTCTGATTCAAGGAGTAATTCTGACTATTGATATATATGCTGTCACCATATCCCAGTTCCAGTGAATCCATAGCCTCCTGTGGCATCCTTATGAGGTTTGTTTCATTTTCCAGGGCGCTGTCCACTATGTAAGGCCCCCGGAGGTCGAAACTTTTATTATTCTCATTAGGACCCCATATTATTAAATTACGGGATGTAGGTTCAATGGTTACCCTTCCATCTTCAAAATGGATGGCCCCCACCAGGGTGCTGATCATGGCCAATAATATAAGGGCAGAAACTATGATGGGAGAATGCATGTAGAAATAGGATTTAAGGGTTTGCCATCTGCCTTCTGCTTTTCTCAGCATGTTGTACGACGTTCTGATTATCTTAATTATATAATATACAGCCACCACTGCCCCGGCTGCTGAGATAAATATTCCCAACTCCACGGGCACTGGTCTTATAAAGAAGGTGCTGAAGACACCCAGAAAAACCAGGGAAAGCCCCAATATTTCCATCCTAATAAATCTGCCCAGGGAGTCAATCATGGCCACTCTGCCGTATTCAGTGGCCCGCTGTACAATGGTACGTACCACTTCAGTGGCCACCAGATTTAGTTCATGTAGGGAAGAGAGCATATGATGTATCTCCCCGATATCAACTTCTTTAATCTTAAGGCCCCTTACTTCAGCATCCAGAACAATACCCACATCCACCCCGTAGTCGTCCTCCAGTTTTATGCGGTTTAAGAACGATCTTTTAGCTGCGAATTGTCCGCTCAGTGGCTGGTCAAATTTTAATTCAGGGAAAAAGAAGTTTAAGAGTGGTTTTGCAGTTAGCTCAGTCACTCGACCAGCTGCCCTTTTAAACTTGGTTTTGGTTATATCCGCTTCGCCAGTTATCAGGGGTTGGATAATTTTATCAACTTGCTCTGCAGTTAAATTCTCAATATCAGCATCTAAAAAGACTACTATTTCCCCTTTTGAATTTTTAAAACCAGTTTTGATGGCTGATCCTTTTCCTCTATTTTTGGTATGCTGGATGACTGTGGCACCCGCTTCTGCAGCGACTCGAGAGGTATTATCATAGGATCCATCATCAACTACAATGATTTCATCGATATAATCTAACTCTTTAACAGTCTTAACTACCTGCCCCACAGTTTTATCCTCATTAAATGCAGGGATAATCACAGAAACTGACAGATTATTGGAGTTAACTGTTTTAATGGAGCCAATTATAAACAATAAAATTAGAACTATCCATAACAATTGTGACTGCACCTTCAAAAGATTTATTTTTCTTATAACATTAATTATCAAGTATATAATGATATTTATACTGATAATTTATTTTTGTATTTAAACTGTTAAAAAACTTTATTTACTTTTCTGATGCATATAATTTTAGTATTAATTTGTTGAATTTAATTTAAACTGGAATTGAATTAACAAATCATTAAATAAGCTAAATTGGTGGAAAAATTATGGAACCAAAAATTATGATTTTAATGGGGAGCGCTTCTGACTTTATAATTGCTGAAAAATCCATAGACATACTGGAAACTATGGAAATTCCCTATGATTTGCATGTGGCTTCAGCCCACCGCACGCACCAGAAAGTTAAACAAATCGTAACTGAATCCACCAAAAATGGAGTGGAGGTGTTCCTGGGAATAGCCGGATTATCAGCTCATCTCCCTGGCATAATCGCAGCCAACACACACAAACCCGTGGTGGGGGTGCCTGTAGATGTTAAACTGAATGGATTGGACGCCTTATTTGCCACATCACAGATGCCTCAGGGAGCACCAGTAGCAACTGTGGGCATAGATCGTGGAGAAAATGGCGCGATACTGGCAGCACAAATAATAGGGATTCATGACGATGAAGTACGGGAAAATCTATCCCATATGCGGAAAGAATTCTTCTTCAAGGTGGATAAAGATGAAAAAAAGCTGGAATCCCGACTCACTGGGAAATATTATGTTAAAAATACTTTCCCAGAAATAAGTCCAAACATATTTAAAGATAATAAATCACCGGAAGACCAGCCGGACATAGCAATAATAGCAGGAAGTTATTCAGATATTAAGATAGCTGAAAAGACAACAGGCCTGCTGGATAAACTGAACATATCATATGATCTAAAGATACTATCCCCTATAAGAGATCCCGTGGTATTTGAGGATTATATGGGACAGATGGATGATGCTAAAATATTTATAGCCATCTCCGGATTATCCGCACATGTAACTGGCTCAGTGGTGGCCTATACCGAAAAACCAGTAATAGGAGTGCCCTGTTCCATTAGACTGGATGGATTAGATGCCTTACTGTCCATGGTGAACATGCCGCCAGGAGTTCCCGTAGCAACAATGGGGATAGATGAGGGAGGTAACGCTGCTCTGCTGGCTGCTGAAATGCTGGCCATTAACAACGAAAAATTACAGAAAAATTTACTGGATTTAAAGGAAAAACATGAACACAACTAAAAAAATAAAGGGTTGGTGAGATTTATGGATAATTTAAGAGATTTTCTTACTGAACTGGAAAATGAATATAAAGTAATTGAGGTTGATGAAGAAATTTCTCTGAAATATCAGGTTGCACAGATACTGAGAAATAATCCACATGATGTGGTGCTAATCAACAACATAACAGAAAGTAATAAAAAGATTATTTCAGGAATCTGCAATAGTAGAGAGAAAATAGCAAGGGCTTTGAATGTTAAAGTACCTGAAATAAGTGGTAGAATCATAAAAGCTATGGAAAATCCATTACCAGTCGAAATATATGAAAAGACATCCCAGAATTTCCAGACATCCAAAAAAGCAGATCTCAAAGAAATACCAATACCCACCTATTACCGGAAAGATGCTGGTCCATACATCACCGCCGGAGTAATCATAGCTAAAAATCCGGAAACAGGCATCAGAAATGCTTCCATTCACCGAATGCTGGTTACCGGTGATAACCGTTTGGGAGTAAGGATAGTTCCCCGAAATCTCTACACCTACAACCAAATGGCAGAAGAACAAGATCAGCCACTTGATGTGGCCATAGCTATTGGTATACATCCAGCCACCCTTCTGGCATCCTGCACTTCCATCCCCATTTCCACCGATGAACTGGAGGTGGCCAACGAATTCCATCAGGGACAGATGAAACTCATTAAATGCGACAGTGTGGATTTGGAGGTGCCAGACTGTGAAATTCTCCTGGAAGGAAAAATATTACCCCACATCAGGGAGGATGAAGGGCCGTTTGTGGATCTCACCGACACATATGATGTGGTGCGACAGGAACCCGTTATTGAACTTAAAAAAATGCATTACAAACAAAATCCACTATTCCATGCTATAATGCCCGCTGGAATGGAGCATAAACTCTTACAAGGCATGCCTCAAGAACCAAGGATATTTAACATTGTCAGAAACACAGTGCCCACCATTAAGAACGTGATTTTAACTGAGGGTGGCTGTTGCTGGCTCCATGCCGCGGTTTCCATACAGAAGCAGACGCAGGGTGATGGTAAAAACGTTTTAATGGCAGCCCTCACTGCTCATCCATCCCTAAAACACTGTGTGGTTGTGGATGATGATATAAACGTATTTAATAGTGCTGATTTAGAATATGCTATTGCTACCCGGGTTAAAGGCGATGATGACGTGCTTATTATACCTGGGGCCCGCGGTTCTTCTCTGGATCCCACGGCCACTCCAGACGGAACCACTACCAAGATAGGTATCGACGCAACCAAACCTCTGGATAAATTGGATAAATTTAAGAGGGTAAGTCAGTCCGAATAAAAATTAATACTAAAATATTTTTACTTTTTTATTTTAGAAACCAATGTTTACAATTTTTTTATTAGATTACCTATGTTATGATATTTAGATCAGCCCTACATTTAGGGCATCTCCCTGATTCTTTAATATCATCACCCAGCACTGAGAATCCATCTCTTTTAATTACTGCTTCTCCACATTCTGGGCAGTAAGTGTTTTCACCACCAGAGGATGGGGCGTTACCTATATAAACATATTTTATACCTGCTTCACTTGCTATCTGGTGGGCTTTTTCTAATTTTTTTAACTCTGTGGGTGGGAGCTGCTGCATCTGGTACTGGGGGAAAAATCTGGTGAAATGAAGAGGCACTTCGGGGCTCACTTCTTCCGCCATGAATTTAACCAGAGCCTTTATATCCTCCTTTGAATCGTTATAACCGGGTATCATCAGGTTAGTGATTTCGATATGTATTTTAGCATCATGCATTCTGATGATGTTATCCAGAACTGGTTGTAAATGTGCTTCGCAAAGATCTACATAGAACTTTTCTGATAAGCCCTTGAGGTCAATGTTGGCAGCGTCCAGGTATGGATTTATCTCCTGGAAGGATTCTTCACTCATATATCCATTGGTAACATACACTGTTTTTATATCTTGTTTCTTGGCTAATTTAGCACTGTCCAAGGTGTATTCAAACCACATGGTGGGTTCATTATAGGTCCAGGCAATTGATTTACAGCCATATTCCTTGGTGAGTCGTATGGCTTCTTCGGGGGACAGTTCCTGGGTAGGTATGTTATTCAGTTCTGCCTGTGATATGCCCCAGTTCTGGCAGTGCTTGCATCGGAAATTACAGCCTACACTTCCCAGGGAAAATACGGAAGTTCCTGGATAGAAATGGAATAAGGGCTTTTTTTCTATGGGATCCACTGCTATGGATGATGCTGCTCCATAGTTCAGGGAATAAATCTTATCATCATCATTTTCTCGCATTTCACAGAAACCTGTTTTGCCGGAGGAAATAATGCATCTTCTCTCACATATCTTACAGTTTAATGCCT
>JAJRAE010000023.1 GCA_028682985.1 Methanobacterium sp. | reverse complement strand
TTTACAACTAGGGGAATTTAAAGATATTCCTGAGTAGTTGATATTCAATTTTAAAGTAACGGCCCCGGTTTTCACTTCTGTAAGCGGTCTTCTCAACTTTATGGAGGGTGCGCATACCCTCCACCAGACCTTCCCGGTAGTGTTTTCCCTGCCCTCTTTTTATGAAGAAGATATATTTTATCAGGAATCCCAAAAGGAGGAAGGGGGAATTAACCAGTAGCTGGGGCCAGGGCATGTTCTTATAAGCCAGGTAGATGTTGTTCCGGGCTGAGAGTTTTATCTTCCATACATTATAACGGCTGCCGGTGGTGCTGCTGGTATGATGATAAACCACAGCCCCGGGGCAGTATATTGATATGTATCCATTTATACGGGCCCGGTAGCTAATATCCACATCTTCCAGGTAGGCGAAGAATTTTTCATCAAAGAGGCCCAGCTTGTGCAGGATATCTCTCCGGTAGAGGGCTGCTCCGGCACAGGCACTGAAAACGTCCCTAATCTCCTTGTATCTGCTCGTGGATTGGCCGTCACCAACCTTATAGGTCCATCCCAGTACCGTGTACTCATCACCAGCGTCATCCATTTTATCCCGCTCCTTATAACGAACCATCCGGGAAGATACAGCGAATATGTAATCATCTCTACGAATACAGTCTAATAGATTCCTGATGCAATCCGGTTCCAGGGCAGTATCGTTGTTCAAGAGGAAAACATATTCGGTGTCGGATGCCTTTATTCCCTGGTTTACTGCCTGGGAGAAACCCTGGTTTTCCTGGTTCTCTATTAGTAAATGTTCCGGGTACTTATCTTTGATGAAGCTGACGCTGTCATCAGTGGAGCCGTTATCAATGATTATGACTTCAGTTTCAACCTCTTCTTGAAGCTTTAACGTGTTTAAACATTCTTCCAGGTATTTCCTGCCATTGTAGTTGGGGATGATAACAGTTACCAGGGTCATGTTTTTTTCACCATTAAAAAAATTAAATTTTGTATTCTATTTTTTTTAACTGGACTCTTGGATGGCTTCCAGGTATTTGTTGCACACCTCATCAGCCGGACCGTCCATAACCAGTTTTCCTTTCTCCAGCCAGACGGCCCGGGTGCATAAACTTTCAATCTGATTCATGGAGTGGGAAACCAGCAGGACAGTGGTATCTTTATTCAGGAGGGAGTTCATTCTCTCCTGGCTTTTCTTACGGAATTTCGCATCACCCGCCGCCAGCACCTCATCCAGTATCAGAATCTGGGGTTTTACTATGGTGGATATGCTGAATCCCAGCCTGCTGGTCATACCTGAGGAGTAATTCTTAACCGGCACATCAATGAATTCCTCAAGCTCACTGAATTCCACGATTTCATTATATTTACTCTCCATAAACTCCTTGCTGTAACCAAGCAAGGCCCCCCTGAGGAAGATGTTCTCTTTGCCGGTGTAGTTGGTGTTGAATCCACCTCCTAATTCTAGTAAAGGCACCACACCACCGTGAACCTCGATCTTTCCCTCTGTTGGTTTCATAACCCCGGATATTAGTTTAAGTAGTGTAGATTTTCCGGCACCGTTTAGTCCGATAATTCCCAGTTTCTCACCCTTCCGCACATCGAATGAGACGTGTTTAAGGGCCCAGAATTCCTGGTAGAAAAGCTCCCTTTTTAGGAGTTTTATCACGTATTCTTTGATGTTGTCAACCTTCTCGGTGCTCAGGTTGAACTCCATACTCACATCTTCCACCTTAACCGCAATTTCCTGATCTGATATTTTATCAGTTTCAGTGGGGATGATGATGGGGCCTTTATCCTCAGCCTGGCTGTTGGCAGGCTTTGCATGGATGACTTTTTCCTCTGTTTCATCCCCTTCCACCCGGGATACATATCTTCTGAGAAATGCCAGGATTGTTAGGAGAATAGTGAGGTAGTTTAAAACCAGATAAAACGGTACTAGACTACCTGTATTATTTAAAACGAGAAATAGGATTATCGATATGATTATGCTCAGGTTCACACTGTACAATGCCCTGAGAAAGATGTTGGAGTTGTAAATGTTGGCTTTTATGACGGCTGCCAGGGCATATCCTGGTAAAACCAGTATGAGAAGCAGGTAGGGTATCAGATAGAGGGGGTAAATGTTGAGCTGGGGCACCAGGAAGAAGGCCGCGGATAGAAGGGCCAGTATCAGTACAGATAGTAGGTCACGGTATGATTTCAGTTTTGATAACTCCCATAATATTTTATTAAATATTTTTTCTATTAAATGTAATTTTTTTCCTTAAAGATTGTAAATTAACGTTATTTTAAATATATAATATGAATCTGTCCTGGTTTTTGTAGAAGATGTACATACCAATGAACAAGGCGCTTATTGCGCAGACTGTTCCGTATATCAGCTGGAAGGGATCGAAAAAGGTCGCGTAGAGGAAGGAATCTCTGAACATGCTGATATAGACGAATACGGGGTTGAAATAGAGTAGGAACTGGAACTGGGCAGGTATAATTTCTGGTGGGAAGAATATGGCACTGCCGTAGAGGAGTAGGGTGGTGAAGACTCCGTAGAGGTGTTCAACGTCCCGGAAGAAGACGGTTATGGTGGCCAGTATCAGGCCCACCCCGATGGTGAAGATTAAGAGCAGGGCCATGGGAATGATGGATGTGAATATGAAAAGGGTGAAGGGTGCCTGGGTTACTATCATAACGGCGATGAGGATGATCAAAGATAACAGGAAGGTGACCAGGTTGGATAGGGTCATTCCCAATGTGAATATATATTTAGGCACGTAGAGCTTCTTGATTGTACTGGCATTTCCGTAGATACTTCGCATAGAACCCCGGGTTGCTGTGGCAAAGAACATGAAAACCAGCCTTCCGGTTAACAGGTAGACTGGGTAGTTGGGTATGGAATTCTGAAACAATGTACTGAATATTATAGTAAGCACGATCATGAAGAGTAAGGGTTCCATGAAGCTCCAGAATATACCAAGGACGGATCTACGATATTTAATCTTAATATCCTTCTTAACCAGCTCCATTAAGAGGAAGCGGTACTTGAAGAAGTTAGCATAGAACCGGTGATCAACGATGTTTTCTAACATATAATTATCCAAATAATTTTTTTTATAATATTGGAGAGATTTCAGATATATAATATTGGTTGATGAGAATGTATCTCCCTAATAATTTCTTTTTTGGTGAAAATAATATTTCCTAATAATTTAGGGCAATTTATATAAAATTTAGAGAAATTGTTTATAACCTACTTTACTCTGTACTGAATCTTTTTATAGATTTCCCCAAAAAAATTATGAATAATGGAAATTACTCAGTAATTGTCTTCCAGGCTTCCTTTACCCAGGGCCAGTTCTTGACCATTTCCTGACATTCATCTTTACTTTTGAGCTTTCTGGTTTTCTCTTCCAGATCCTCATTTTTCGTGGTACGCTTCTGCGGGCGGTGATGGTGCAGATGGTAGAGGGTGTCGTCTATCCGGTAATGTTTCAAACCGCAAAGCCGTGCGCGTAGCATGATCTCATTATCCTCACCACCCCATCCCAGAAAATACTCATTTTCCATGCCGATTCTGATATAAGATTTCTTATTCCAGAAAATGATGCCTCCATCAGCTCGGTTTCTATACTGTTCTGGGGAATTAACCTTTTTAAGGTTGTAGTTTCTGATGAAGGCTTCTTTATCTATAATATCCGTAACTCGGTGGTTGAAGGGATGCACCACATCGTAATCCCGCTCCAGAAGGCCCAGGGCGATTTTAATGTTTCTCTCCTGGGTTATACAGTCCAGGTCGCTGGTGGCAATGTAGGGGGTGGTGCTGTGCATAACTCCCCTGTTACGGGCCAGAGATCTGTTGAATACTTCACCATCCGCGTCTGTATGGATGACCTGGAAGGAGGGGAAGAGTTTCCTGTACTTGTCAAGTAAGGTTTGCCTCTGGGAATCAATACTGTGCTCGGATATAATTACATTTGGAATTTTCAGGGTGTTCAGATAACGGAGGGTGATGTCCAGGTTCTTCTCCCGGGTTCGGTCACTGGTTTTACGGTAGGGAATAATCACTGTTAACTTTTCCAGGTCCACTCCAGGCAAATACTGGTGTAATAAATAATAGGGGCTGGTTATCTTCTTTAAAACCTTTTTAAACCTCTTTTTAAGACGTATGGTTATGTTTCTTGTTTTATATCTGGTGTAGCCTGTCAAGGTCTGTAGTTCAATTATTCTCTGCTCCTTCTCCTCCAGGATCTTTTCAAACTCATCTCTTGATTTTAAAACTGATGGACTGGTTTGCAGCTGATGTATGATCTTATCTTTATTTAGCAGTTCCTGGTTCAATTCCTTTATTTCGTCTTTGAAGTCTTCCTCATCCTGGAAGTGGTTTTTTATTAAGCTTATGGTTTCGGATTTATCTAAAACACCGCTGTGCCCTTCACTGCTGGGATACAAAAGCACTTTAATCTGGTCCTGAAAAAGGTCGGTATTGTTCAGGTACTCCAGGAAGGGTTGGAGTTGGTTTTGGAAGTCATTTTCTGAGTTGATGTTTACCAGGTAGGTGATTTTTGGTATATGATTTTCTCTGCCGAAGATCTCGGTAACATCAAAGCGGTATCCATACTT
>JAJRAE010000060.1 GCA_028682985.1 Methanobacterium sp. | reverse complement strand
CTTCAGAACCCACCAACCAGACGGTGGTAGGGGAATCAGATGCCCAGGAGATTCATGCAACAAACGATGTAAAAGATGAACAGATAAATAATACAGGAAAAACTGCACAGACAACCAGTTATTCATTAAATCATGCAGCGGGTTCTGCTGCTGCGGAATCTGGTAATACGTCGACATTGAGTTCAGGCCAGGCAGCAGGTATAACTGTAAGCCAGAGCGAACTATTCAGTGCGGCTTCCCGGGTTAAGAGCTTTATCAATACGAACCACAGACTCCCCACAACAGTTACTGTTGGGGACAATCAGCTTTCAATGGCTCAGTATCTTCAGTTAGTAACTCAGGGATTCTACGATCTAAACTATGGTAAATCCAGATCAATAGTTGTTGACGACGTAAATGATCCAAGCGCTCCAAAAGCATCAGTTGTTACCGGAAATATTCCAAAGAGCGAATATGTGCAGATTGCAAGATCCATTATTGATTACATAAACAATAATGGTCAGGCTCCTAATTATGTTTCCAGTTCTATTGGTAGTATAAGGTTCGATTCACTGATCTACAGTTTCAGTAAAATAGTGAACTTCTACGAGTCCAATAACAGAATGCCCACTAATGTAGCGGTATCTCCGTTATACGGACAGTCCAGTGAAGGAACCTTATCAGACTCGTCACTGCAGAAGTATCTGGTTGCTACCACAAACTGTCAGTCCACCAGTTCCACCATTAAGAATCTGGCGGCTTCCATAACCGCGGGTAAAACAACCACCTATGCCAAGGCACAGGCTATATTTAACTGGGTAAGGGATCATCTATCATATTCCTACTACTACGACAGTAAGAAAGGAGCTCTAGGTGCTTTAAGTGCCAGAAGCGCAAATTGTTGTGATACCTCACATCTAGTGGTTGCTCTTTCAAGGGCAGCTGGTATACCCGCCCGTTATCAGCATGGTAACTGTAAATTTTCAGACGGCTGGTACGGACATGTTTGGGCGCAGATATATGTAAATGGTAAGTGGTACTACGCAGATGCTATAAGCAACTCCAACACCTTTGGTGCTATAAATAACTGGAGTTCAGCAACCATTTACGGATCCTATGCATCTTTGCCATTTTAAACACAACTACATCTTTTTTCTTTTTTTTATTTTAAATGGAATTGTAACTGATTTTTAATAATTTTAAAAGAGAATGTTTTGTTACACTGTTTTAAATTTCAAATTTGTAAGAATTTTCTAATTGTCAACATAATTAATAATATTTCTACAAATTTTCCCTATCAATAAACTATAAAATTACCTATCGACCTATATTATGCACTATTTTTAGCAAAGTAATAATAAACGGTCTTTATTTAAATTCAGGGATTTAATTTGATTATAATCCTTTTAATGCAATTAAATACAGTATTTAAAGGCATCTATCCAATTTAATATAATTTGAATGTTTATTTCAATGTTATTTTAAGGGTAATCTCCTTCTTAAAAGGCTTTTTATTTCATATTGATTATATTCACATAACACTAGGATCAATCACTTTCTTTGTGATAAATATGAGATTGGTGGAATGAACTTCCAATGAACAGAAATTAAAACCACTTAATAAGGTCTTAAGTATTTAAAAGAGTTGTCTAACGTCCTTTTTTTAAAAATAATACCGAAATATTTATATGTGTCCTATTTTCCATCATATAAATGTCCAGAAAGAGTTCTATCAGAACTTTTTCCCAATATATGGGCAATCGGAGGCGGTATAATTAATATGAAAGAGAAATGGGTAGTGATAATGCTATTCTCATTAATATTACTACCCTTATCCTTGAGTCCTGCAGGGGCAACTGATCCAATAAATGCAGATCAAAGCTCTGCTACGGATTCTTTGAATAATACAACCTTATTAAACACAGAACAGCAAAAAGATTCAACTGATCAGCAAACAACAGACTTTCTTAAACAGCCCAGGGCATCATATCCATCAAAACAAAATTCAGCCATAGATGGATATGCTGCCGGGGAAACAGCCACCACACATGCGGCGGCAATCAGTGTAACCCAGAGTCAGCTGGAAGATGCAGCAACCAACGTGAAAAACTTTATTGAAAAAAACAAGAGACTTCCCAACTACGTCACCATAGCAGGAACTCAGGTATCTGTTGCCCAGTTCCTGCAGCTGGTAAGTGAGGGACTGTTAAACATCAACAGTGGAAAGAACACCACCCTTGTCATAAAGGACGTGGCTAATCCAACCAGCCCTTCAGAGTCTATTAAATCAGGGACAATCCAGAATTCAGAGTATGTAAAGCTCGCCACTAACCTGGATAAATTCATAACAGATAAAGGACGGGCTCCAAACTACCTGTCCAGTTCCCTGGGTAATATCAGGTACGAGTCTCTGGTGTATATGTTCTCCCGGATAATCAGTTTTAATGATGCAAACGGCAGACTTCCCACCTATGTTACGGTTACATCCTGGTCGAGTCAGACCGGAACCACAACAGGCAGTCTTTCCAAGTATCTTCAGCCCACAGCCAACTGTCAGTCAACAAGCAGCACCATCAAATCACGTTCAGCATCCATAACATCCGGTATCTCATCCACCTACAGTAAAGCACAGGCCATCTTCAACTGGGTGAGAAACAACCTATCCTACAGTTACTACTACGACACCAAGAAGGGCGCCTTGGGGGCTTTAAGCAGCCGCAGTGCCAACTGCTGCGACCACAGCCACCTGGTCATAGCCCTGGCCCGCGCCGCTGGAATACCCGGCCGATACATTCATGTCTCTGGACATGTGTATAGCCAGCTGTACGCTAACGGCGTATGGTACAATGCAGATGCCATAAACAACAGCAACTACTTTGGACAGGCCAAGAGCAGTAACAATATACTGGGTATCTACGCTGAACTGCCCTTTTAAGACTAATCCCTCCATTTTTCTTTTTTTTATTAGATATTGTATTGATAGTTAATTCTCAGAAAATAAATTTTAAAGATTATATTCATTCATTATCTTTTAAATTTGATTAACTAGAGTAAACCATACTATTTTCCTTTAATCTTGAATTAAAAGTTTAGAATAGATTAAATATTACGTTTTTCCCTTTAAGATGGTACTTTTAACAAATCCAAAAGGGAAAACTTATTAAATAAAAAGTCAGGAAAAGAATTTAACGGCATCACCCTTTTAAAAGCGGAAATATGAAGAAAATAAACTTGTAGAAAGCTCCATTAAACATGAAAAGATTGAAATACCAGACACTGATTATAATTACTAAACAACCGCAATAAAGGGCTTCTCTTCAAAAAAAAGATTCTCTAAGGGTGTTTTAGCGAGAAAAAAACCGCAACTTTTATAAGTGATCTTCAATTGACATATATCTGTCCTAAAAAGAAGAGTTTCTGTTTGCTCTTTATATATTTTGGACTTGGAGGCGGTAAAATTAAGAGAAAGTTCATTCATATAGCACTCTTGTTTACTTTAGTACTGGCTTTATCCATCAGTGCAGCATCGGCAGCAACCACCAATCAGACCGAGAAAAATACTTCAGACAACCTGGCTGCTGGATCAACAAGCACCACCAGTTCAACCACATTCACAGTATCCATATACCAGTTAAATAAGACTGCTAATAGTGTGAAAAAATTTATTGATACATATAACCGATTACCTAATTATGTCACTGTTTCTGGACAGCAAATAACCACATCCCAGTACCTACTTTTATTATCAGATGGAGTGGTTAACCTTAATAAAGGAGTTACCAGTTCAATCACCGTGAAATCAGCAAGCGCAGCATGCGACCCATCACAGACAGTTAAATCAGGATCCCTAACCAAAACAGAATATGTTAAACTTGCCGGCAATCTTAAAACATTTGTAAGTACAAACGGCAGACTTCCCAACTATTTATCCAGCAGTCTGGGTAAGATCAGACCGGAATCACTCATTTACATGTACAGTAAAGTTATCATTTTCTATGGAAACAACAAAAGACTGCCCAACACAGTATCTGTCACACCCTGGACCGTGACCAGCAGCAACTCATCCAGCGGCAACACCAATCTAACCCAGTATCTGCAGCCCACAGCCAACTGCCAATCAACAGACCCCACCATAACCTCATTAGCAGCAACCATCACAGCAGGACTAACCAGTAACTATGCAAAAGCAGAAGCAATCTTCAACTGGGTAAGAGATAACCTTACTTACAGCTACTACTACAACACCAAGAAAGGAGCTCTGGGAGCTTTAAGCGCCAGGACTGCTAACTGTTGTGACCACAGCCATTTGGTAATTGCACTAGCAAGAGCAGCTGGATTACCAGCCAGATACCAGCATGGTTCCTGTGAGTTTTCAGACGGATGGTATGGACATGTATGGGCCCAGATAAATGTGGATGGAACCTGGTACTACGCAGATGCAATCAGCAACTACAACACCTTTGGATCTATAAACAACTGGAACCTAAGCACGGTAAAATTATCAGGCACCTATGCAGAGCTGCCCTTTTAAATTATAATAATTTATTTTTTCTTTTTTTCTATTTTAAGCACTTTCAATATCACTTATTACATAATTAGTTTCATTAAGGCCCGGACATATTAGTATAGTAAGTAAAAAAATAAGAATTAAATATTTCTTTTAAAATAAGAAGTGATGTTTGTTTTTAAAAATAAAAATAAGGGTTACTTATTTTTTCCCTTATCTTCTTTTAAGTAATCCTGACAGTATCATCAATATACCTAATAACAGCGGTAGTGCTGGTGTTCCGGTTGGTATCATATCCACGTTATTTTCATTGGAACTGTTCTCTGCACCGTCGATTACTACTCCATCGATTACCACATCGGTGGTAACTGCTGGTAGACCATCATTACCGTCATCTGTGCCGTCGTCCTGGTTTCCATCATCTGTACCGGGGTCATCAGGAAGTTCTTCATCTGCAGTGGATATCACGGCAAAGGGTGATAATGAATTCACGCTTCCATAGATTATCTTGTTGATAGTGTCGATGTAGGTGGTACAGTCCACCCATTCACCATTTTCATAGTGGAGCAGTTTTAGGTTGGATTCGTTTTGATAGTTCAGGTTTATGTAGCTGTAAGATATATTAATGGAGCCGGTGTACAGTGCGGTGGTGCTTATCTCCATGAATGTGGAGTCTACCACATTGAAGTTTGTTGGTAATTCTTCTGGTAGTGTGATTAATGGTGTAACCTGTGTGTTACCGCCGTATAATACATTATTAAAGGTTAATGAAACCGAGTTAAAATTTACGTATGTATCATTACCTTCTTTGGTGTTGCATTTGGTGGTGTTCTCCATGTTCAGATCAATTGGATTACCTCCCAGATTATTGTCTCCTGAGCTATATGGATTTTCTTCAACAGCCCATGTACCGCCTAACGATGTTAATATAATCATAATCCCTGTAATTAAAGTTATAAATCTCCTAATCTTTTCACCTCCCTTAGTTATTGTTTAAATATAATATATCCCATCTTTAATTGAAAAGCTGGTTTAATAAATATTTCTAAAATAATCCCGGAAATTTCTTAATTTAAAAATTTTTTTCTAATAAAAATTCCCACCGAAATAAGTAGGGGTAAATTCACAGCAAATATTATAAGAGAGTGAATAAAAATGGTCTTTCGAAGTTTACACAGTGATTAAATATTAAAAAAACATATAAAGGTCTTAAAAAATGTTACCATCCCTATTCAACCGGAAATATTACATCTTAACTGTGATATTTGGACTAATTTTCATTTTCTCCTTCACCACACCCTCATCTGAAGCGCATGTTCTAATCATAGCCGACGGGGGAGATGAAAACCCCGAGTGGGTCACTGAAGCTAACAACACCGCCCGGGCACTGGAAAACAAAGGCTATGAGGTTAAGGAATTATATGGAGATAAGGCCACCGGTAAAAATATTATGAAGGGCATGTACAACGCTGATGCCGTGATATACATTGGTCATGGCGGATACCAAACCGGCCACTATGACATGAACGGTGGTGAGGCCACCCCACCCTTTGCCCTGGTAGGATCAGATGAATTTGTATGGGGAGTTGGTAGTAAGATCCGGGAAGGATGGGACGGTCCGGTGATAACCGCACCATTCAAAACAGGTATACCTGTAATTCTATCCCACAGCTGTTTTTCCACGGGATATGTGGGCTCACAGGAAGTGGCCAATCCCGAGGAAACCATCTACAACTTCTCAAGAATGTTCACCGGAGCGGGGGCAAACTACTATGCCTCTGGATACTACGGTAGTTACAATGGTAAAACCGTGGTGGATCTGGTGGATGAATTTCTGGAAGGAGCAACCACTTTCCAGGCTGCTAACAACCAGAACGGCATCAAATTAACTTCCTATACTACCTATAGTGATACTAAAATATGGAGATACAGCCAGGGTTATGCTGCATTTGTGGGAGACTGGAATGCATCCTTCCCCCTCGCGAGTCAGACCACACCTTACAACGATGCAGCGGCTGAGGCCTGGTACCAGTCTATTATTTCGGGAAACACCGATCTCACCTCCCCAATTATAAAATCTATCTATCCTAAAAGTAATGCCACCGGTGTTTCCCCCACATCAACAGTAGCTATCACCTTCAATGAGAACATCCAGGCTGGAGACTTTTTCACTGGGATATACCTTAAAAATGTGAACTCCGGATTAAAGATAGGTATTGATTGCGTGATTAACGGCGCTGTACTAACCATCACTCCTTCCCTAAATCTTTTAAACAGCACAGATTATCAGCTTTACCTCCCAACCGGTGCTGTGAAGGACATAGCCGGTAATCCTTTTATGAGTAACTTCACTTCAAAATTTCAAACCGCCATCCCGGACACCACCCCACCTCAGGTATCTGCCACTAACCCCGTAAAGAACGCTACCGGTGCAGGTATAACCTCTCCCATAACCATAACATTCAATGAGAACATACAGATGGGCGATAACTTCCAGGGTATCTACGTCCGGAAATTAAGCACGGGAAGTAAGATGACCATCACTTCTAAAGAAATCAGCGGTAAAACCTTAACAATATATCTGAAGTCTATCCGGTCTTTAAACACAACATTTTTGGTTTACCTGCCAGCAGGAGCTGTTGAGGACATCGAGGGAAACAGCCTGGCTAGCTCTTACAGTTTTTCATTTAAAACCAAACCAGAGGCAACCCCACCAAAGGTATCCTCCACCAAGCCGTCTAACAACTCTACAGGAGTCTCATTGACGTCTTCTATTGTTATTACTTTCAGTGAAAATATTAAAGCAGGATCTAATTATGCGGGCATTTACATCAAAAACCTGACCACCGGAAAACTGGTTTCATTCACCAAAACCATTAGTGGTAAAACCCTGACCTTGAAGATGACCACAAATCGACTAAGCAACAACCTCTACCAGGTGTACCTTCCAGCCAGTGCAGTTAAAGATTTCTACAGCAACAGTCTTCAGTCCAGCTATACTTTCCAGTTCCGGACAGTGAAGTAGTAGGGTTTTTTCTAAAAAATAATTCCTGTAAATAAAGTAAATGGGGGGTTTCTAAAAATATATTATTCCTGTAAACAATAGAATATATTGTAGAGAATTTATTTTCGAGGTGAACATATCATGCCTGTAATTACTATTGACGGACCGAAGATGACCAAGGAACAGAAGGCTGAGCTGGTTGAATCATTCTCCCAGACAGCCAGTAAAGTAACCGGACTGCCGGTGGATGCCATGGTGGTTATTATCCGGGAAGTGGATGCTGAGAATGTGGGAGTAGGAGACTGCCTGCTCTGTGATTTGAGAAGAACCGAGGAATGAAATTAGAAAAATTCTTTAGAATCCTTTTTTTATTTTTTAATAATTACGATATTTTTTTTTGATCAAAAGGAAGTTAATTTTTTTTAAAAAACTAAGTCAAACAAAGTTCATATTATATACTAACAACTATTTTTTTAATTTTTACAGGAGGTTTGCACTCAATGAGTGAGGGAGATAATCTTAAGAATTACAATCATCTCAGGGATGAGAAAAGCCCCTATCTGATGCAGCATGCAGATAATCCGGTGGACTGGTATCCCTGGGGGGAAGAGGCTTTTAAGAAAGCTAAAGATGAGAATAAACCCATATTTCTATCGATAGGCTACAGCACCTGTCATTGGTGTCATGTTATGGCCCGGGAGTCCTTCCAGGATCCGGATATTGCCCAGCTAATTAACCACGTTTTTGTACCGGTTAAGGTGGACCGGGAAGAACGTCCTGATGTGGACAGCACCTACATGGCGGCCTGTCAGATCATGACTGGAAGGGGAGGCTGGCCTTTAACCGTATTCCTGACTCCGGATTTGAAACCGTTCTTTGCAGGCACCTATTTTCCCAAGGACGACTCGGAGATGAGTGTGGGTCTGCGCAGCATCATTTTGAACCTGAAGAAGATGTGGGATGTCAAAAACCAGGATCTGATAAAATCAGCAGATGACATAACAAAAACTCTAAACAAGCTGTCAACCACAAAAGCCGGTGAACTGATTCCCCAATCAACCCTTGACCAGGCCTATCATGTGTTAAAGGACAACTTTGATGAGGAACACGGCGGATTTGGTGGCAGTCAGAAATTCCCCAGCCCCAACCTGCTCATCTACCTATTACGCTACCAGGAGTGGAGTAAAGAGGCAGATATAGAAAAGGATGAACAGAAAGAGAGTGCCATACAGATGGTTGAAGAGACCCTGCAGGCGATGCAGATGGGTGGAATTTGGGACCATATAGGATATGGATTTCACAGGTACAGTGTGGATCCGGAGTGGATGATACCACACTTTGAGAAGATGCTTTATGATCAGGCACAGCTAACCCTGGCATATCTGGAAGCCTACCAGACCACTGGAGAAGAACTATACCAACAAACCGCGGAAAATATACTGGAATATGTTTTGAGGGATATGACCTCTTCTGAGGGAGGTTTCTTTTCAGCAGAAAACGCAGAAAGCGAGGGAAAAGAAGGTAAATTCTACCTGTGGACCCATAATGAAATTAACAATATACTAAATCCAGAAGAAATGCAAGTATTCAGCAAAACCTACAACATCCAGGAAAAGGGGAACTACCTGGACGAGCTGACCGGACTCTACAATGGAAGGAACATCATCCACCTTAAAAAGCCGTTAAAATCAATGGCCGGGGAACTGGGTTTAAAAACAGATGAACTGGAATCAGAACTGGAAAGTATAAGGAAGAAGCTCTTCCTGGAAAGAGAGAAAAGGGTGCGTCCCAGTAAGGATGATAAAATACTAACAGACTGGAACGGGCTGATGATCGCAGCGTTAAGCAGGGCTGGAAGAATATTAAACAGAGAAGAGTACATCAAATCAGCAGTTAAGGCAGCTAACTTCATAAAAGAAACCCTCTACCAGGATGGTAGGCTGCAGCACCGCTACCGGGATGGTGAGGTTAAGGTGGACGGCTATCTGGAGGACTACGCCTTTCTGGTGTGGGGTCTTCTGGAGTTATATGAAGCTACCCTGGACTCGGAGTGGCTTAAATGGGCTTATCAGCTGAACCAGGTACTCGAGGAGAACTACTGGGACGATGAAAACAGTGGTTTTTACTCAACAGCTAAAGATGCTGAACAGGTTTTAATGCGTAAGAAGGAAGCTAATGACTCGGCACTACCCAGCGGTAATGGGGTGGCCCTGCTCAATCTTCAGCAATTATCCACTTTACTGGAGGATCAGACCCTGGCAGATATAGCTTTAAAGCAGGAGAAAGCATTCTCAACACTCATTACACAGGCGCCCACCGCCCGCTCCCTTTTCCTAGTAGGTGTTATCAACCGGATAGGTCCCTACTATGAGGTGGTTATAGCAGGTGAAAAAGAGGATGAAACAACCAGGAAAATGCTGGAAATCTTCAAAGAGAGTTACCTGCCCCGGGCAGTTTTCACTCTGAACTCAAAAGGGGAGGGGTGGCTTAAAGAAGTGGTGGAAACTTTCCCTGAAAAAGAGCCGGTTCAGGGACAAACAACAGCCTACGTTTGTGAGAGGGGTGTCTGTGGAGTGCCCACTTCTGAACCTGGCAGTTTGAGGGAGATGTTATAAGACTATAGTTTAATGAACTATTCAATTAAAAATTTTAGGGATTTGTTCCCTTAAATATCTTTTATTTTAAAGGAAATAGCATACTATTTAATAGTAATAACAAAATTCTTTAACAATATTTAAGATCTATCGCAATTAAATTGATTAATACATAAGGTGAAATAATGGACTTAAAAAATCCTAGAGACTGGCTACCCATTAT
>JAJRAE010000093.1 GCA_028682985.1 Methanobacterium sp. | reverse complement strand
GAATCATGGCTATTAGACCGGAAAATATTGATAGATTACTTAAATTCAGGAACCCGAAATGGAAGACTTCCATAACGAAACTTGAACCCAACAAAATAGTTACCAGAGGTTATTCCCAGGAAGCACTCATTGGACATATATCTTTTTCTGAAATGGTTTATCTTCTCATAAATGGTAATAAACCCTCAAAAAATGAATCTAAGATGCTTGAAGCTGTTCTGGTTTCATTCTGTGATCACGGCATCACCCCGCCCAGCACCCAGGTGGCTCGGCTCATGGCATCAACTGGATCTCCTCTTAACAGCTGTGTATCTGGTGGTATCATGGCCTTTGGCAGACATCATGCCGGGGCTCTGGAGCAGTGCATGAAGATGCTGCAGGAGACCGTGCAAAATGATATAAACAGTGAAGAAGCTAGAATTGAATCATCAAGAGACACTAACGAACTGGCATACCAGCTGGTAGAAAAATACTGGGAAAAAAATGAGAAGATACCAGGGTACGGGCACCGATACCATAATCAGGACCCTCGGGCACCTAAACTTATTGAACTATCTAAAAGAAATGGTTTTTACGGCATCCACACCCAGCTGACGGTGGCTCTAGAGAAGATCCTGAATGAAACTAAAAACATTCAATTAAATGTGGATGGGGCTAATGCAGGTATCCTTTCTGATATGGGTTTTAACTGGCAGCTTGGTACTGGTATTTTTATGATAGGCAGACTTCCCGCACTTATTTCACATGTGTATGAAGAAAAAACTCAAGAAACACCCTTCCGGAAAATAATTGAAACTGATGAAATATACTACGATGGCCTTGAAGAAAAAACCTCAAATAAAGATTGCAGAATTCCTTAATCCTTAAATAAAGAAAAAGGATTTATGATGTCGAGAATTAAATAGTAAAAGATATATATAACTCTCGAGAAATTTTGGAATATCATGGTGATTTATATGACAACGATATCGGAAGCTATTACAACCATTAAAAAGGCTGAAAACGATGCTGATAAATTAATAGAGGATACAGAGATGAAATCATCAGAAATGATTGATGAAGCTGAATCCCAGTCGAAAAAAAATGTAGAAAATGCCAAAAAAGAAGCTCAGGAAGAAGCAGAAAAGATGCTATTTGAAGCAGAGACCAACGCTAAAAAGGAAGCTTACCAAATTACTAATAAAACTGCCGGCCAGGTAGAGGTAAACAAGAAAAAAGCATCCGATAATGTTGATGAAGCTGCAGAAATTATCGTGAAAAGTATTCTATAAGTGAGATATATGTTTAAAACAGCCAGGATGAAAAAGCTCAGTGTTATCACCCTGGACAAGTACGCTGATTCTGCAGTGAGTTCACTACATGAAGCAGGTATTGTACAAATCCAGGATATATCTGAGCGAATACAACAAGATGCAGAGTGGAAGCAGATCCTGAAACCATCCCATGCCACGCCTTTTACCGGACGAATTTCTTCGCTTTTAATGAAAACCACCGGTACCATTGATTTTTTACATTCCGTCCGGAGAAGAGAAAAAGGCCTCATGAAAATGGTAATGGGAATGATTAACCCACCACCAATCCAGAAAGAAGCAGTAGAAGATGTAGATGTAGAAAAACTGATTAAACAGGTGGAATCAGTTCTGGATAAGGTGGAGTCCCAGACACTGCCCCATGAAGAGAAACTAAACCAGTTAGATGCTGAGAAAGCACAGCTGGAAAATGCTAATAAAGTAGCGGGAAATCTATCTAATTTTGATGTGGATTTAGGAGATCTAGCAGATAATCCCTACATATCAGTGGTAGTTGGAAAAATCTCTGACGCCTCCTATGAAAAGTTCAAGGAAACTATTCAGGGTTTAACTGATGAAATAGAAATTTTTGACGCTCCTGCAGAAGAAAAAGAATATAAAATTCTCATCGTCGTAATCAGAAAACAATATGGAGAAGAAATAGTCAGTCACCTCCGGAAACTGGAATTTGAAAGATTCGAATTTCCCGGAGTAACTGGAAACCCAAGTGAAATAATAAACAACTCAGAATCCAGGATAAAACAAATAGAACAAGAGAAAAAAGAAATTCTAAGTAAATTAGCAGATATATCTGCAGAATGGAAGCCTCAGTTATCAGTTTTAAAGGAACAGTTAGAGATAGAAAAACAGAGAAGTGAAATCTATTCATCCTTTGGAGAAACCCAGAACACCGTTATGCTGGAAGGATGGGTAACTGACAAAAAGGTGGACAAAGCACTGGAAATCATTGAAAACTCCACAGATGGCCACTCCATAGTAGATGTAACTGATCCTGACGTTGAGAAGGATAAAATACCAGTTCATCTGGACAACCCAAAATTTGCAAAACCTTATGAAAGTTTTGTGCACATGTATTCCACTCCCACTTACCGGGAGTTCGACCCAACAATTCTCATGGCTATAATATTCCCATTCTTCTTCGGTTACTGTCTTACAGATGCCGGGTATGGACTAATAGACGCCCTAATAGGACTGGTGCTTTATAAAGGTTTGGGAAAAACCAATAAGTTCATGGGTAGTTTTGGTTTAGTTTTAATTGCCTGTGGTGTATGGGCCTTCATACTGGGAATGGTGACCAATGGATTCATTGGAGACTTTTTCCCCAGATGGATAACAGATGGAGCAGCGCTTCCCACTACCATAAGTTCCATTGATGCATTTGTGCATCCGGAAATCATTTTGGTGATCGCCCTGATTATCGGTGTGATTCATATCAACATGGGTTTGGCCATAGGAACTTACAACAATGTTGTTCGTGGGGAAGTACGTGAAGCTTTAGGAGCCCAGGTAGTATGGTTCGTCTTGGAAGCGGGTGTAATTGCATTAGCTGCAATATTCCTGTTAACTGGAAATATGATGACCGCCGGAATTGTAGGTGGACCGCTTATAGCTTTAAGCTTAATAATGCTCATCTACTTCAACGGAGCTTTTGGTCTTATGGACCTTACTGGTTTCCTGGGGACAATTCTATCGTACGCCAGGTTATTAGCACTGTGTCTATCCACAGGAGGTATAGCCATGACCGTTAACATATTAACCGGTCTGGTGGGTGAGATGATACCATATATTGGTATAATCCTAGCCCCAATAGTATTCATAGGTGGTCATATTGCAAATATGGCTTTCCAGAGCCTGGGAGCATTTATAAATTCATTACGTTTGCATTATGTTGAGTATTTCGCTCAATTTTACATAGGTGGAAGTCAAAAATTCAGAGCCTTCCGTACAAAAAGAAAATATACTCATTTAGGAGGTAAATAAAATGGTAGAAGTCGTTTTAGGAACAGCTTTAGCAGCGATCGGCGCAGGTTTAGCCGTTGGTATGGCTGGATTAGGATCAGGTATAGGACAAGGAATAGCAGCAGCAGGAAGTGTAGGTGCTGTGGCAGAAGATGAGGACATGTTTGCCCGTGGTATTATATTCACAGCACTGCCAGAAACACAGGCTATATACGGTTTCCTGATAGCTATACTGCTTCTGGTTTTCTCAGGGATTATGGGAGCAGCTAAAAACTTACCAGTAACCGCCGGTCTGGTGGCCATTGGGGCTGGTTCAGCAGTAGGATTTGCTGGTTTAGGATCCGGTATGGGTCAGGGTATTACCGCTTCCTCAGCTGTAGGAGCAGTGGTGGAAGATGAAGACATGTTTGCCCGTGGTATTATATTCACCGCACTTTCCGAAACCCAGGCTATATACGGTTTCCTGATAGCTATACTCTTAATGGTCTTCGGCGGAATTATGGGAGGATAAGACATGAGCACCGGGACTGATAAAATAGTCTCAAGCATAATGTCTGATGCTCAGATCAAAGCTGATTCCGTATTGAGAAAAGCAGAAGAGGAAAGTAATTCCGTTCTAGAACAGGGCCAGAAAGAGGCCCTTCTAGAAAAAGATAAAATCCTGGAAGATGCGAAAAAACAATCCAATATGAAATATCAGCAGTTGGTCTCAGAAGCTAAGATGAATTCCAGACGAATGGAACTTGAGGCTCGAGAAGAAATTATTGAAAAAGCATTTAAAAAAGCTGAAGATAAATTGAAAGAAATTGCATCCTCAGATGCAACTGAATATAAAGAATCTCTTAAAAATATTATAAAAGAAGCAGCCATTGAAATTGGTGGGGGCGATCTTTTAGTAAATCTTAAAGAATCTGATGTTGCAAAAATTAAGGACTCCATTACCACAATAACTCAGGAAGTAGCTCAAGAAACAGGGAAAGAAACTTCCCTTGAACTTGGTGAACATATTAAGACTATTGGAGGGGCTGTGGTCCGAACTAAAAATGGTGACATAGAAGTAAACAACACCATAGAAGCAAGGATGTTGCGGTTTAAAAAAGATTTAAGGTCAAAAGTTGCAGCTGTTTTATTCAAATAACTAGGGGAGAATTCAAATGGTAGAAGACATTAATACAATAGTCACTTCAATGGGATTCCCCTCTATGGAAGCATTTATAGCGTTGCTTATAGTAGCGCTTGCAGTTATAGCATTGATAGCTGTAATATCAACTATACGTCCCGTGCTAGAAATGTACCCTTACACCTACCCCAACGCTAGGGTAAGAGCCAGAAAAGGAAGATTACTCAACGATAAACAGTACACCGAGATCCTGGAATCCCAGAATCTTGAAGAAGTTAAAAATTACCTGAGAGGAATACCAGAATACGCCAAATACATCGACGAATATCCACTGGAAAAGGCGCTGGATACCCAGCTGGCAGAAACATACAATCTAATAGCAACAATTGCACCAGACAACAGTAAAGAAGTTTTCCATTTTTTACTTAAAAAATGGGATATCAGGAACATTAAAAGCATAATCATAGCTAAAGAAGCTGGATTAAATATTGATGAAACAATGAACCTAGTGGTGCCCTATGGAGAGCTCAGTGACAGACTAAATACTTTAATAGACGCAGACAGCATCGAAGAAATCATAAACGGCCTGGAAGGAACAGAATATGCACCAATTCTTGAAGATGCATTGCCAATTTACAAAGAATCCGGCGTTTTATTACCCATTGAAGCTGCCCTGGACAAATATTTACTGCAAAATCTCTTAAGAACTGCCGCGACTCCAGAAGATGACAACACCGCATATCTGCATGAATATGTGGGTAATATGGTGGATATCTCAAATATTAAAATTATCCTGAGAGCCAAAGTAGATGGATTGAAGTTTGAAGATATAGAGCCCTACATGATCTCAGATGGATATCAGTTAAGAGAATGGAAGCTGAAAGATTTAATGGAATCTGAAGATGTTTCTGGTGTGATAAACGGATTAGAAGGGACTGATTATGCTCCACTGCTTTCCGACAGCTTAAACACCTATTCAGAAACCGGTTCCATAGCTGCTTTTGAAAAGGATCTGGACAACCACATTAATGAAATAGCCAAAAGGATATCCCTTAAAAATCAGTTTGGATTGGGGCCCATGATAGGTTTCCTCAATAAAAAAGAGAAAGAGATAAAGAATTTAAAGACAATTGTCCGAGGAAAGAGAGAACAGGATTTATCTGCATCATTTATTAAGGAGATGCTAGTATGACCTCGAAGATAGCGATAATCGGAGATCAGGACACTGTAACAGGATTTATGCTGGGAGGTATAAAGGAAGGTTACCCAGTGGATAACATTGAGGAAGCGGGTAAAACCCTGGAAGACTTGGTTAAAAAAGATTATTCAATAATTATAACCACAGAAAAAATTGGAGATGGATTAAGACAAAAAATTGATAACTTAACCAGTGAACGCGCATTACCCATGATAATTGAAATACCAGACAAAACAGGCTCAATTGAAAGGGAAACCGACCCATTAAGAGAGCTTATAAAACGAGTAATTGGGGTTGAGATGGTAAAATGATTACAGAAGGAAAAATAATAAAGATAGCAGGTCCCGTTATCACCGCCAGCGGTATGAAAGGGACCCAAATGTATGAGATGGTTAAAGTCGGTGCCGACAAACTCATTGGAGAGATAATTGAACTCGAAGGAGACAACGCAACCATCCAGGTATACGAAGAAACTGCGGGTATGAAACCCGGAGAAATAGTAGAAAGTACAGGAGGACCTCTCTCTGTGGAATTAGGACCTGGAATTATCGGTTCCATATTTGACGGAATTCAAAGGCCCCTAGAAAAAATCAAAATATTAACTGGAGATTATATTGAAAGAGGAGTAGCTGTACCCGCTCTTTCAAAGGATAAGAAATGGAAGTTCAAACCAACCGCCAAAGCCGGTGCAGAAGTTAAGGGCGGAGATGTACTGGGAGAGGTACAAGAAACCTCTGCTGTACTTCAGAAAATAATGGTACCACCAAACATGTCCGGAACCTTGAAAAGCATAGTAGGGGAAGGAGATTATCTGGTGGAAGATGACATAGCTGAAGTAGAAACACCCAAAGGCATCGAAAAAGTGCAGCTAATGCATAAATGGCCAGTAAGGGTAGGAAGACCATATAAGAACAAACTAGACCCTGACATACCACTGGTAACCGGTCAAAGAGCTCAAGATACCTTCTTCCCAGTGGCCAAAGGTGGAACCGCCGCCATACCCGGACCATTTGGATCCGGTAAAACAGTAACCCAGCAGCAGCTGGCTAAATGGGCCGATGCAGATATAATCGTCTACGTAGGCTGCGGAGAACGTGGAAACGAAATGACCGAGGTGCTTAAGGAGTTCCCAGAACTGGAAGACCCTAAAACCGGTAAACCACTTATGGATCGAACCGTCCTTATTGCTAACACATCCAACATGCCTGTGGCAGCAAGGGAAGCCTGTGTGTACACCGGTATCACTATAGCTGAGTATTTCCGTGACATGGGGTACGATGTGGCACTGATGGCAGACTCCACTTCCCGATGGGCCGAGGCCATGAGGGAGATCTCCGGACGTCTTGAGGAGATGCCTGGTGAAGAAGGATATCCCGCCTATCTGGCATCAAGACTGGCACAGTTCTATGAACGAGCTGGTCGAGTAACCACAGTAGGAACTGAAGATAAAATATCCAGTGTAAGTGTAGTAGGAGCAGTATCACCACCTGGTGGAGACCTATCCGAACCAGTAACACAGAACACCCTGCGTATATGTAAAGTATTCTGGGCTCTGGACGCGTCACTAGCAGATAAAAGACATTTCCCATCCATTGACTGGCTGCAGAGCTACTCATTATATGTGGACAGTGTTGAAGGTTGGTGGGATAAAACCGTGGGCGGAGACTGGAGAAAAGCCAGAGACGATGCTATGATACTCCTGCAGAAAGAAGCAGAATTACAGGAAATTGTGCAGCTGGTAGGTCCTGATGCACTGCCTGACCGAGAGAGAATAACTCTAGAAACCACCCGAATGATCAGGGAGGACTTCCTGCAGCAGAACGCTTACCACGAAGTAGACACCTACTGTTCATCCACAAAACAGTATCAGATGCTTAAAACCATCATAATGTACCAGGAGCAGGCAACCGCAGCCCTGGACAGAGGGGCCCCATCAGATGCTCTGACCAACCTGCCAGTTAAAGAAGATATTGGTAGGATGAAGTTCATACCAGAAGCAGAATTCGATGAACAAGTGAAAATAATCCAGGATAAAATTGTTAAACAAGCTGGAGAGGTGTAAAAATGAACACTAATATCAAAACACGGGAATATACCACAGTAGCTGAAGTAGCCGGACCCCTCATGATTGTTGAGGGTGTAGAAGGTGTTGCCTACAGTGAAATTGTGGATATAGAAACCCCTTCAGGAGAAATGAGAAGAGGAGAAGTCCTGGAAGTTAAAGGTGACCTGGCAGTGGTCCAGGTATTTGAAGGTACCCGAGACCTGAACACCAGCACCACCAAGGTAAGATTTACCGGAGAAACTGCCCACATCGGGGTGTCCCTGGACATGCTGGGAAGGGTTTTCAGTGGAACAGGTAACCCCATAGACGGAGGACCTGAAATCATACCAGAAATGGAACTTGATATCAACGGAGCACCAATGAACCCCTCCGCAAGGGAATTCCCTGCCGAGTTTATACAGACCGGTATATCCACCATAGATGGGATGAATACCCTGGTTAGGGGTCAGAAACTACCTATCTTCTCTGGATCAGGTTTACCTCACAACGAATTAGCGGCCCAGATCGCAAGACAGGCTAAGGTTTTAGCAGAGGAAACCGAGTTTTCAGTTATATTCGCAGCTATGGGTATCACCCACGAGGAAGCGAACTACTTCATGCGAGATTTTGAAAGAACCGGAGCACTCGAGCGAGTTACCGTGTTCATGAACCTGGCAGACGATCCTGCTATTGAAAGGATCATCACCCCCCGTATGGCACTGACCACCGCGGAATACTTCGCCTTTGAAAAAAACATGCACGTACTGGTAATACTAACAGACATGACCAACTATGCAGAGGCTTTAAGAGAGATATCCGCAGCACGTGACGAGGTGCCCGGAAGAAGGGGTTATCCTGGTTACATGTACACTGATCTGGCCGGCATATATGAAAGAGCCGGAAGGATCGTGGGCAAACAAGGATCCATCACCCAGATGCCCATTCTGGTTATGCCCCAGGACGACATAACCCACCCCATACCAGATCTGACCGGATACATCACCGAGGGACAGATCGTGCTCTCCAGGGATCTACACCGTAAAGGTATCTACCCACCAGTGGATGTTCTTCCATCACTATCAAGATTGATGAGTGGAGGTATCGGACCGGAAAGGACCAGAGAGGATCACAGTGGTGTTTCAGACCAGCTTTACTCAGCATATGCTGAAGGCCGTGATCTCAGGGATTTAATGGCCGTAGTGGGTGAAGAAGCACTTACCGAGCGTGACCGTAAATTCCTGACCTTTGCCGATGACTTCGAGTCCAAATTCATCACCCAGAGCAGAGATGAAGACAGAACCATCCAGGAAACACTGGACCTGGGATGGGAGTTAATGAGCCTCCTACCAGAAGCAGAGCTTAAAAGGGTACGTGCAGAGCACATTCCAAAATACCACCCCGATCATAAGGAATAATCCATGTTTAACCTTTTTTTAAAGGGGAGATAATAATGGCACAAGAAATGATAGAAGGCATCAATCCAACACGGATGGAGCTTCTAAAACTAAAACAAAGGGAAAAACTGGCAGTTAAAGGGCATAGCCTCCTTAAAGAGAAGAGGAACGCTCTGATAATGGAGTTTTTCAATATCCTGGACCGGGTTAAAGGCAGCCGTGATAAGGTATCTGAAAATCTTAAAGAAGCTTACCAGGACCTCACCGCAGCCCAGCTAATTATGGGCGACCTGGCCGTTAAAAAGGCAGCCATGTCTGTTAATGAATCTATCAATGTGGATGTGGACAGCCGCAGTGTTATGGGTGT
>JAJRAE010000178.1 GCA_028682985.1 Methanobacterium sp. | reverse complement strand
CTCATTCCTTTACTATTAGCCCAAGTCTCATAAGCCATTGCAAGTAACCAGATACCGATTAAAATTATTCCGAATCCAGTCAGAACACTAAGGGTAAAAACGCTAAACAATGGGAATGCCATAATCAATATACCAAGAATTATTGCCAAGATACCGGTTAAAACGTTACTTCCTGCCATAAAGTTTCCTCCTACTAAATTTTTCAAACAAACCCTTAGTATTAAGTAATATTTTATCCTATAAATATTTAAATGGTTTAATTACTAACATTAAAACTAAGTTCCTTTGAAATACTCACTTCTAAATACTCAACGGTTTAATATCCAAAAAATTTTAATTTTTAAAAATAATTTTTTAAATATTACAAAAAATGAGACAATTAAAATAAAAAAAATTCAGAACATGATTTTAAAAAAGAAGGAATCATCCATGGAAAATAAAGTACAGCACTGATTTTATAATATTATTTGATTTATCCTGTTTGATCCCAGGTTTGGGTATCAATTCCATTTATTTTAATCTCTGGAATAGCTCTTTTAGGCTTAATATTGGGCGAAATAACTTCCATGGCGCAGTATGGAGTAGATTAATAAAAAAAAATTTATTTCAATTCGTTATTCTTTAATTTTTTTGGTTTCTTCTTCATCTCCACCCATCATCAGTTTAGCAAACCAGCGGGTTTCACTGAATTGATCCAGATATCTGATGATTATCAAAGTTAGGGGGACTCCAATAAAAAATCCAACCGGACCTAAAATCCAGCCCCACAAAAATAACGCTACAAAAACCACATATATGGACATTCGGAGTCCTTTACCAGTTAAACGTGGGAAAATATAGCTTTCTACTATGGTGTTAATTACAATAAAGAAAAGCGTCATTATTATCGCGCCTTCAATTCCATATTTAGCCCAAGCTACAAGAATTGGTGGAATTGCTGCTATTGCAATACCTATGTAAGGTATGAATCCTAATATGAAGGTTAATAATCCCCAGAGGACGGCAAAATTAATATCAAAAATAAAAAGGATACCTGCAACACCCATACCGTAAATAAAGTTTACTTTGACTCTTATTAAAAAGTATTTTATGAATTCACCTACCAGAGCAAAGCTTTTCTTCAAAGTAGGATTATCAGCACCTAATTCGTTTATGAGTCTATTTTTTATTTTAGGTAATTCGTAAACCAGGAAAATAACGGAAAATATAATAAAAATTCCAGACTCAAGAAGGCCACCTGCATCAGATAAGTTTATGTTGGAAACTAAAAATTCTATAATCTGATTACCATATTGAGCCAGAAAACTGGAAGAAGGAATAGTTAAATTGGGAATAGCTTTAACTAGTTCAGCTAATGAAATCAAAAGAAACGCTAATATTCCCATTCCTAATGCAAAAATTCCGATGATGGTTAATATAACGGATAAATTATATGAGAGTCCTTTTTTTTCTAACCAGCGTAAAAATGGGTATAAAAGCAGGCTCAAGAATATTGAAAGTAGTATAAGGCTGGTGATTTCTGAAGTGAATTTCAATGCTACAACAGCCACTAATATAATGGCAATAATTATGATTTGCCTGAGAAATGGTGGAATTTTAAAATCTTCAATCATAAATATCCTCCTTTATTAATAATCAATGACGATCAGTGTATAATTTAAATATTATCTATTCATTTATTTATTTAAATAAATCACTAAGATATTTTTATTTTTCAACTTTAATTGACTTGGTAAAATCTGTTTATCTACAGAATTAATAATATGTACTAATAAAATAGGAAAAGATTTATTATAACAAACTTAAATTTAATTATATAGATTTTAGGAGGTTTGGAAATGGAGAACAAAGGAATAGCATTGGTACTAATAATTTTAGGAATAATCTTTATGGCTGTTCCGGTATTAGGAATACTTCCCTTTAGCTTAATTACGGGATTCATAGTCCTTCTTCTGGGAGTAGGTCTGATAGTGGGCGGAATAACTACCATGGGCGAAAGCGCCGGTATGGGAATCATTGGGATAATATTAGGTATAATAGCATTTGCCTTGGGAATTGGATTTATAATTAACCCGGGACTTTTCAGCTGGTTAATAGGATTCCTGGTCTGGATTGTGGGACTGTTCCTGATAATTGCCGGTATATTAGGCATCCTATCAGGTGCTGGTGGAAGCCGCTGGAATGGAGTAATAGCACTAATAATAGGTGTAATATACATTATTGTAGGGTCATTAGTAGCTAACCCCCAGATATTAGGTGCCCTTATAGGTTTATGGCTTTTAATATCCGGAATAGTGATGTTATTTGCCAGGGATTAGAACAATCCCAATTTTATTTTTATTAAAAAAAAAATAAATTCTAATTATTCTTCTTTTACTGAATCTAAATTATCTTCAGCATGATACTGGGCCAGTAACTCTTTTTCTTCCTCCATCTTTGGATACATGAAGTACACCAGAGCAGCTCCAAATAGTATGGCCAGAATTCCAGCAAAATAGGCCCAGTGATCCCCTGCCAGAAATGAAGTTTTAGCACCTGCAATGATCTGAGATGAGTACTGGGGGTACTGATCCGCTACTGCCGTAGCACTTGAGAAGGATTTCTGTAGAGTGGTTTGGATGGTGGATGATATCTGTTGAGGGGCGTCACTTAGCTGTGCAGCTACTGCTTTTGCATAGCCGGCGGTGAGCAGGGCACCGAATATGGAGGTCATGATAGCGCCACCAAAATCCCGCTGTAGATCAGCAGTTCCGGAAGCCATACCCTCACGTTTAACTGGAACAGATCCGGTTAATGAATGTGAAGCTGGAGTACCGGCCAGACCCACACCAATACCCACAAAGGCGTAGGCCAGACCCACCTGCCAGTAGGGAATGTTTTCCTTCCATAAAATCAGCATAGTAAGGAAACCCAAAAAACAGAACAGGTAACCCATGAGTAGGGTGAATCTTGATCCTCTGGATTCCACGAGCTTAGCTGACTGGGGCGCCACCACTATCATAAATAACACCCCTGGTAAGATGGCCAGTCCCGCATCTAGAGTGGAATAGTTTAATATGTTCTGTAGAAACTGCTGGCCGATGTACATTGCACCCATAAGCGAACCAAAAACAATAATTCCAGCACCGGCCGCCACCCAAAATATACGTCGGCTAGCCACCTTTAAATCAAACAATGGATTTTTCGCCTGACGCTGCCTTCTGATAAATAACAATCCAACGACCAGGGCAATTATAAGCAGAATTAAAACCAGTGTTCTAGAATCAGGAACAGGAGCAAAGTTTATAGCAAGAATCAGTGTTCCAATCAATATTATGGATAGTAATCCTCCAAAATTATCCACTGGATCCGGAGTCTCATTTATGTGGGATGGAACAAATTTAATGGCCATTACTAGAGCTATGAGTGCTAATGGCAATGTTATCAGGAAAACAGAACCCCACACTCTGAAAGTGAGAAGAAAACCAGAAAGCAATGGTCCCAGAGCAGCGATGGCAGCACCAATACCTGACCATAAGGCTATGGATTTGGTTCTCTCAGGGCCGGACCATAAAGCAGCTATAAGGGCCAGGGTGGTTGGGAAGGCCATACCTGCCGCCAAACCACCTATTATGCGGGCTATAATTAAGCTTTCGATAGTGGGGGCGTAGCCGGCTAGAAGACTGGCTGGTATTGCCAGTATAGTCCCAATTATAAGCATCATCTTCCGGCCGTGATGGTCTCCCAGAGCACCGAACCATAAAACCGAGGCAGCCAGGCCCAGGGAGAACCCCACCGCCACCATGTTGATCTGCACCTGAGATGCGTTGAAGGCCAAGCCTATAGAAGGTAATGCTACATTGGCCACCGATAAATTCAAATTGGCTACAGCTGCCACCAGGATTAGTGAGGCTAGAACCATCTTTCCCGGAGGTTTATTTAATTCTGTTTTTTTTATACTGACCATTATTAATTTCTCCGTGAAGGTGAGTGATTCAGTATTATATTTTAGGTGTAAAATATTTAGTTTTTACGTTCAATGAATTGTTTTAACATCTTAATGGATTTAATTAGAGAAACCATTAATTATTAACAAAACCAATAATTGAATAATTAAATAAAAAAATTAACAATGAGGTGTAAATATGCCAGATTTAGGACCTATGGGGCGTGGTGGAGCTCGAAGAAGAACTAGAAGAAGAATGAGCATGATGAATGAGATGGAGAAATCCAGAGACGAACCAGAATCTGCATCTGAACCAGATGAAGTAGTAGCCACCGATGTTTATTCTGAGAAATTAGAGAAACTGGCCAAACTATTAGTTGATAAAGGGGTTATTACAGAAACTGAATACAATTTAATATTCGATTAATTTATTATTAATTTTCTATTTTAAGGGTTGAATTTAATTGATATAAATTTCAAATTCGAAAGTTTGACTTTATTAATAGATTTAAAAAATAAAAAAGAAAAAAATATTTTAGCTTTCAACGGTTTTTTCTGCAGGTGGAAGAACAAAAATTTCCATTATACCAGCTATTATCAGGAAAGCACCAATAATAATGGCTAAAAACAGCGGGTTACCCAGATAAATACCCATAATCATAAACAAAATACCTAGAATAACGCCCAAAATACCGATAGCCTTTGCTTTTAATCCTGAATCCGTGAATAATGATGTTAATCCAGTTATGATAAGGAAAAATCCCACGATGTAAACTGTTAAAAAGGTTATAAAGCTTAAAGCCTGGATGTTCCCTATAAAAACAATTCCCAGTGCAATGGCAAAAAAGGCCAGTATAAGAGAAGCAATCCCAGCGGCCGGATTTTTACTCCAGGATTTATAGCCCTGATATATTAACCAGAAACCCAGAAAAATAATTCCAAGACCAGCTAGTATACTTAACGTGAAGTCGCTTACTAGGGGAAATATTATTACAATCAGACCCAGTATTATGGCAATGATACCTACAGAAACATTTCTTTGCAGATCCATCCATTAATCCTCCCTAAAAATTGAGTTTTCCTTAAACAAGGAAACTGGATAATTCTTTATATAATTCTATATAAATAATTAATGCAAGATAAAGTTAAACAGCCGTTAAAATTGATTAAAGAGATGAAGAAAAATTATTTCAAGTCTTAATTTTTTTACTTCCGGTCAAAATCAAGTATTGCCCGGATCATGGGCGGTTCTACATCAATATCAGTGGAGATGGGTGGTCCATCATCAATATAGGTGGAGCTTAAAATATAATCATCGTTAATCTTTTCCCCCATATTCTCTGTGGTATCGATGGTGAAGATGTTTCCTTCCCTCTCCTCAAAGAATTCAGATACTTTCCATGCATCCGGTCCAGTTACTCTTACATAAATCATTAAATGGCCCTTTCGAGACTCAATATCCCTGATAAATTCCCTTGGGACAATTAAATCTTTTATTTCTCCTTCTAAATTCTGAGTAAAGGTTATTGGTTCTAAAACACCTGCCATGAAAATTCCTCCTATCTTATATTCTATTATGAATAATTTATTTGGTTCTGTTAAATTTTATATTATATTATTATATTATGGTGTTCTAATCCAAAAAATTATCCATATGATTCGCACATAGTAATATTGGTGATTAAAATTGGATAGGGATAGTTTTGTTTTACCGGGAATTTTGATACTGGTCCTAGTTATCATCTTAGTGGTGGTAGTTGCATTTTCAGGACCCAATACATTTAATAATGGACAGATTTCCTTCCAGTATCCGGCGGGCTGGTCACAGGCATCCTCTGTAGGAAACTTCAGTAATGAATCACTTTACTCAGAGGTTACTTTAACCACCAGTTTAACTGATACCAATGGAAAACTGCAAACTGCTTATATCATCATCCAGATGCAGCAGAAAACCCAGGGAGCTTTAAATCTACCAAGTACCACTACCATAGTGGCTAACACTACCAATTCATCTGTATCTTCAGTGAACGTCAATAATTTCACGGCAACTCAGCTGGGAAGTAGTGGAGCAAATATGGCGGAGAAAACAACCATAATAGAATACAAGAACTATTACTTTGTAATAACATTTATCTCCCCACCGCAGATTTTAAATCAGACAAGCGACGCCTACAATACACTGCTTAAAACTCTGAAAATCAGTTAAATATATAATTTTATTCCTTTTTAATTTTTTTTATTTTATAGTTCCATCAAACAATATTAAAGGTATCCATCTAGTTTTGTAAACATCCTTTTAAAAGGAACGTTATTTAAGGTATAAAATAAATAGAAAGTCAGAATTTATCTACTCTGACCTCTTTTTTTCTCCAAATGCTTTACTTACATCAATTGGTGATCTGAATTCATTTCCCGGAAGGGTTTTAATTATATCTATAACATCGGAATCAGCTTTGTTGCTTTCTGCTTGTTTTATCAAGCCATCCCTATCTGACGGGAAATGTATTCCTCTAATCGCATGTTCAACATCTGCAGCTGTAACTGCCATACCTATCACCTCCTCGGATTTTTTTTAATGAACAATTAGACTACATTTTTCATATTCAGTGTTTGACTGGATACTTCGGCTGGTGAATTGTATATTTTCTCTGGTATTTTTTCAATTGCTTTTTTCACTTCTTTATCCACGTTGTTTTTATCCGCCTGTTTTATTATCTCATACTTCTTAGCCGGGAAATCAACGCCCATTATTGCATTTTCTATATCGTTAGTGGTAATTTTAGCCATGTTTTACCTCCTATCGCCCATTAACATTTTATATCCTGTTTAAATTATACCAAATAGGAATCTTAACAGGATAACAATGATGATAATGATAACTAGTACATAGACGATATAGGTCAACTGTCCATTTTCATCCATTTATATCACCTAATTTTTTTTTGAATTCACATTTTTTATTCTTCAATAACAATTTTAGTTAATTCTTTCTGCCTTTTTGGTAGTTTTATTATTAAATTACAGTTTTTATAGCTTGCACTTGCTTTTTTAATGTCTATCTGGCTGTTCAGATTTATGGTACGGTGCACTGCCCCATAACCCCTCTCTTTTTGTATGAATGTCGCATTGGTGATGTCGGGGTTGTCCATATAATGTGCAGTTATCTCCACGCTGTTTTGACTTATTCCTATTTCGACTTTTTCTTTACTGAGTCCAGGTATGTCAGCTATGATGGTTATTGCATCACTGGTTTCCAGAATATCTGTTAACGGGAGAATAGTTGGTGTGACTCCTCTCTCACTCATGGCCTGATTAACATCATCGGTTTTCTGTCTAAAACCGGAAACTAAATCGCTTAAAAACTTCTCAGCAGGATTTCTGCCTTCCATTTCACTTTCCTTTTTCAATCGTTCTGTTCTTGCTGATGTTTCTTCTTTTATATTCTG
>JAJRAE010000079.1 GCA_028682985.1 Methanobacterium sp. | reverse complement strand
TCTAATATCAAAGGATAGAGCTGCATTATTTCTCCAGACTATATCCCTAGCATCCATCTGCATTCCTTCCATGCCCTGCTCATTTAAAGCATCTAATAGTGTTTCCTTCTCCTGAAACTCAGAGTGATAATAGGGTGTAGAGAATGCGAAAAGGAACATCAGCTGATTAGCATTTTTTAAAGCATCCACAGGATTAATCTGATAATCACCCCCCATATAGTCTGGATGGTCCTCTATCAGGTTGTTATTCAGCTGGAAGATGGCTTGATTCCTTCCAATAACTGCTGGACCCGTTACCAAGTTAATTACAGAATCCATAAAATTCGGGTACATCACACTCCACATCAGGGACTGAAAACCGCCCATGGAAGTTCCAAAGACACCATTTAAATGTTTAACTTCTAAAATCTCATTTAACAGGCGGTACTGTACATTAACCATATCTCCCACAGTATAATGAGGGAAATCCTTACCTAGTCTGCTGGTGCTGGGTGCAGCGGTATAAGGGGATCCCAGTGCAGTAGGAGAAACTATGAAATATTCACGTGCATCAAAAACTTCCCCCGGACTGGTGAAATCAATAAAACGTTTAAAGGAGCCATAATCCCCTGACCAACCATGTAAAAAGAGTATTCCGTTAACTATTTTGCCATCATCATCTGTTCGGGGTGTGCCCATAGTGTAATATTCAACTTCTAATTCTTCTAAAATATCACCAGATTCAAATACAAAATCTTTAATTGTGGAATAAGAAGGTATCATTTCCATAATATCTTTAACTCCTAGGAAATCTCTTCCCCATCTTCATATACATGTATACAGACCACCGGACAGTTTAGGGCCGCATCTAAAGAACAGTCCGGGTCTTCTAAATATAATTCGTCATTATTATTGACCCTGGCAGAATTTTTAAGGTGTGCGATCCCTCCCTCATCTAGCTGGAAAAGTTCAGGACATTCATCTTCACAGTTTCCACATGAAGTGCATTCATCTCTTTCAATTACCACTTTATAAGGCACCATAATTACTTTTTCTCCAAATATTATCTAAAGATTAATTTTAGATACCCAACATATTAATGTTTTATATGAATGAGAGAAAACCAACCTTACTGCTGGTATCTATGGGAGCTTTCCTAATACCTTTTATGGGCTCATCTCTAAGCATAGCTCTTCCTCTGATAGGTAGAGATTTAACTGCCAATGTGATATTGCTGGGATGGCTCCCCACAGTATTTGTACTTGCCAACGCTGCCTTTCTCCTTCCTTTTGGAAAGCTGGCTGACATATATGGGAGGAAAAAAATTTACGCCTATGGGGTAGTGATCTACACCGTTGCCTCCTTACTGGCGGCTCTCTCACCCACAGTTATCTTTTTAATTATGGGAAGTTTCCTACAGGGGCTGGGGTGCGCATTAATATTCGCAACAGGGGTGGCACTTTTAACATCTGTTTACCCATCCAATCATCGAGGTCAGGCACTGGGTATATTCATAACCGCAGTATATATTGGCCTATTTGTAGGGCCTCTGCTAGGAGGATTTTTGGCTCAGAACTTAGGATGGAGAAGTATTTTCCTGTTCAACGTACCCTTTGGCATATTCCTGCTCATCATTTTATTCTGGAAGCTTAAAGGAGAATGGAAAGGTTCTTTTGAGATGAAATTTGATCTATACGGTGCGGCCCTATACATACCATCTCTCGTTGCTTTAATGTACGGATTCACTACGCTGGGAAGTTATTGGGGGTTAATAATATTTATTACAGGTGTTTTAGGTTTTATATCTTTTATTTTGCTAGAGCTCAGAATATCCAATCCTTTAATAAAGATTAAAGAGTTTAAGAGGAGGTCTGTCTCCTTCTCAGCCACAGCATTGCTCCTGGTTAACATAGCGACCACGGCTCTCTGGACACTTTTAAGTCTTTATTTACAGTATTTACTCGCTTTAACCCCTCAGATGACGGCTATTATTCTCTCGAGCCAGCCGTTAATGGTGGCCCTTTTCTCACCACTGGTGGGGCGGCTCTCTGACCAGACTGATAACCGGATATTTACTGTGACTGGTACGGCGGTTATTACTCTGGGGCTTATTATACTATCTACTCTTAATCAGGATACAGAAATATGGTTTATAATTCTAGGGCTGGTACTTATAGGTACGGGAATCGCCCTGTTCAGCCCGCCGGCCACCAACATCTTCATGGGCACCATGAAACAGGAAAACTATGGGATGGCCTCAGCCACCTTATCCACCATGGTATACGCCGGTCAAACCATATCTCTGGGAATATTGCTCTTTATATTAGCTGAATTCCTGGGAAATGTCCAGATAAACCCAACAAATTACTCCTTATTTCTGGATAGTTTAAAAATATCCTTCTCCATATTCGCAGTCCTAAGCGCTTTCGGTATTGTAATCGCCTATTTGGTAGGTCCCCGGAAATGTGATTATGAGTGATGAATTTTTAAAAAAAAGATAATTTTTATTCAGAACAACATTAATAATTTCCAAAGACTAAAATATATATCATACAAGCAAAGGGGATAAGTTTATGACAATGGTTAGAAAAGGCAATGGTGAAAAAGAACCATTCGATGATGATAAAATAAAGAAATCCATCATGAAAGCAGCGGTGGATGCCGGTTACTCCACAGACGACATAGAACAAGAGGCTAATAAAATAAAAAACTCCATAACTGAGATGGCCCTTCAAAAAAAGGAGATAAACACCGAAGCAATCAAGGACCATATTCTTAAAGAGCTTTACAAAACCAATCCCAGTATAGCACAATCCTGGTTAAAATTTGATGAGAAGTATAAGATGTGATCATTCAATTCTATACCTAATAGGGTCTAAATTAATTTAAATTATTTTGTCTTGTCAATAAAACAATTAAACCTATTACTTCCTCCTCTCCCTCCACTTTTTCCTGTTCCTTAAATATCGGTAATAAATGAATATCCGTTCGGAGATCATGGTGGAGACGCTGAGCATCAGGAATAAAGATAGAATCAGGCTAGAAGTCAGTCCTAGCTGGTTAAGATAGTTCTGTCCGTAGAGTTTAGATATGATGATTAGGAACCACAGTCCCATGGCTATGAAGCTGCCCCTCATGAGTAGGGAGCCGTCTTTTCCTATTTTTAGTTTGGTTAGTCTGGCTATGATCATGCCCAGGAAAACCCCCAGGATACCTCCTCCCAGGAGTACTATGGTGTTGAAGAGGGGTCCCTGCATTTCCATGTTCACGAAAAAGAAAGTAACCACCAGCATCAGTCCAGGGACTATCATGGAGCGTATCAAGTGGAATTTACGCTGGCGTAGCTGGAATAGGAGAAAAATTACTATGATGATCAGTATAATCTGATCCAGACTTAAGTCACTGAATTGCATGGATTTACTATTACCTGTATTTTTTTTTATGCAAAATTATATTCAATTAGACGTAGATCTTCT
>JAJRAE010000215.1 GCA_028682985.1 Methanobacterium sp. | reverse complement strand
TCCGGGTCTTCATCCTCTAAAAATTCGATGAGTATCTTGCTGGCCTCTTCCTCACCCATTCGGTTGATTATGTCATAAAGAGATTGTTTCTGGGTCCATTTAATATCTTTGGGAGCTTCAATGGTGATTACCGGTGCTTTGGGCTGCATGTTCAGTATGGCTAAGGCCCGTTCTCTAACTGTGTCATCTTCATCCTTCATCACTCTCCGCAGGTAGTTCACAGTTAAAGAATCCCCTGTTTTTCCAATTATCTCCACAGCCTTCTCCCGGACATGCACGTCATCATCATCCAGGGCTTCTATAAAGATCTCTGTATTTTTATCCTGTATTTTACCAACAGCATGGAGGGCGTGTCTGCGCACATTCCATTTTTCGTTGTCCAGGTTCTCCAGAAGGGGGTTGAGTGCCTTTCTGTCACCTATTTCGCCAAGAGCCTTCATGGCACTTAACTTAATTTCCAGTATTTCAGTGTCCAGCACGGATATAAGTGAGTCCACACACTGGGGGTGGGATATCTGTTCCATGGCCTGGACTGAACGCAATATGATGTCCAGATTACTTTCCTGCAGGGTTAAGGCTACAAATTCCAGGGCATCTTTCCCCCCGATCTCTCCTAATACGTATAGGATGTGCTCTTTTACTTCGTCATCCACATCGTCGTAGATGCTGATAAGAGGTATAACAGATTTACGATCCCCGATCTGTCCCAGGGCCTTGATTACCATTATCTTTACTGATTGATCAGGGTCGTTTAAAGAATTAAAAAGTAGATCTATTTCTTCAGCATTACCCAGTTTACCTAATGCCTCAGCAGCCTTATAACGGATAATGCTGTTATTTTTATAGTTAAGTGCGTCTTCCAAGCCCTGATAATCTTCTATTTCAATGAATCTATCAATATCCTTATCATTTATTCCGAATATTCTCATGATAATAACCCATTAAATTATGTAAAAATCACGAAATAAAAAAAATTTATATAAATAAGCGTGATTTTAATCACATAATTTCTGACTTTAAGCCTGATTATTCACATAATTTGTTATATTGCTAACACATATATAAATGTTAGTATAAACTAAAAACAGCGGTTTAATTTAGGGGAGGTATTCTATAACACCATTAAAACTATTATCAAGTAAGGAAATTCTCAGCCACTTAAAAAGAGAATTAACCAATGCAAGTCAAAGCATCCTGGTAGTGGGCCCCTGGCTGGACGCTTATTTTACCCGGATAATAATCAATTCCCTAACAAGAAAAGAAATAGATGTCAAATTCATTGTAAGGATAGATGATGACATCATAGATAAGAAAACCCTATCCGCCCTGAACCTGGCAAAACAGAATCTGGAGAATTTCCATGCCAAATCATTAGAAAACCTCCACTCCAAGATAATAGTAATAGACCATGAAATCTTCTTCCTGGGCAGTGCCAACTGGTACTGGTACAGCCTCCATGAAAGTATTGAGGTTGTAATAGAAGGAGATATATCTGATATACCTGATCTAGAAATAGAATTAGATAAATACTGGAAGGACGGTACAGTCATTCCAGATGAAAAAATAAGTAGATATAATGATTTTGAGCCGGTTAAAAATCCATTTAACCCTGATTAATATAATTTAACCCACTTTCTTTTATGGGTTAGTCCTTTCGAATATAATTTAATTTAAAATAAATAATTTAACCCTTATCCTTCAATGGGTTCCCTTTCTTAATCAAATAAACTGTGATTTCCTCAAACTCATCCCACAGGCAGGGCGCTTCCTCACGGAAACGGTCGGATCGTGGTAGGTTGGACATATCCACTCCACTTCCGGCGTAGCTGCTGTTGTATTCACGATCTTTTGCATCTAAATCAATAAGTTTAGTGTATATTGATTTAAGCTTCTGGAAACAGTTGTTAAAGGATGAGACTTCAATTATCTCTTTATCTTTAAATGCAATAGCTAATAATGAGGCCTGTTTGGTCCACATCACAGTGTTCCAGTGAGGCAGGGGCATCTTGATGAGCTTGTGGGCGTAGCTGATCTTTAATTTATCAGTTTCCTCCGGATCCTCATCGCTTCCATTCAGCTTGTACCAGAACTCTTTAAGTAGTTCCATGTTTCTCTCATTTTCCAGGGATATCAATGTCCTGGTTGAATTTATCTTTCTTTCCTTTGATTTTCTATCTCTTCTCCAGTAACTGAACTCACTAGATGCAAGTCCCATAATAACTCCCAGCATGGTGGCCATTATAGGTGTAAATGTAATATTAAATATCCTATTACCTCCAATATAAATTTAAAAATGAACTATTTGACGTTAAACATCAAATAAATTACTTTAATTAGAATTAAAAAAAAATATTTAAGATTTAAGTAAAATAAATAGATTTAAAGTAAAATAAAATAAAATTTACTCTTTAAAATTTATCTAAATTAAATCCCTTATTCCACTACTTCAGCAAAACCGAAGTTTCTTCGGGTGGAGTTAATTCTTATCCTTACTTCATCGCCCTCTTTGGCACCTGAAACAAAAACTACAAATCCTTCGATACGGGTAATTCCGTCTCCGTCTCTACCTGTATCTTCTATTTTAACATCGTATTCTTCTCCTTCATTAATAGGAGCTGAATTATTACTTTTTCTATCGCTGCTGTAATTATTTCCAAACAAATTTATCACTTTCCATTTTTGGCCTAAAAATTAGTGGCCAAACTTATATTGAACTTCAAAGCTTATAAAGTAATGTATTTTTAAAAAGAATTAATTTTTTATTGATTTTATAAAAATAAATAATCAAATTAATGTTTTTAATTTAAAAAAAAGTTAATAATTGAGATCAAAAATTAAATCTCAAAAATTAAATTTGTTAAAATAAATCCCTTTTATTCCACCACATCTGCGAAACCGAAGTTTCTTCGGGTGGAGTTTATCCTTATCCTTACTTCATCGCCTACTTTGGCACCTGATACAAAGATCACAAATCCTTCGATACGGGTAATTCCGTCTCCGTCTCTACCGGTATCTTCAATTTTAACATCGTATTCTTCTCCTTCATTTACAGGAGCGTTACTTTTCCTATCATTACTGTAGTCATTTCCAAACAAATTTATCACTTTCCATAATTTGGCCTTAAAAAATTAATAGCCAATTTTAATATTTGATTTATACCCTTATATAATATACTATTTTATTATATTTTCAAAATTGTAATTTTGCTTATAAAGGAAAAGAATAAGTACCTAATCCAACATATATTAAGTCTGCACAGAAGTACTTTTTTGTCCACATTTTTATATGCACAAGATTGTTTGCTGTATAACCATCCCACCCTTTTTCACTGGTGGAATAACTAAATTATAAATAAAATAATATAAAAGGAGCATAAAGACTATGGCATCATCAGGTTCAGCTAAATTAGTAGAAATATCAAAGGTAATTGCAGATAAAGGAGACGGAATAAGTTACATATCAAATGAAGAAGATAACTATATTATAGGCACCAGAAGGTATGATGAAAGAATAGCCAAGTACCTGGATAAAACCGTGAAATCCTGGAAAGGCAAAGAATCCGACCTGGTAAACCTAAAGAAGAAAAAAGGAAAAGTACCACAGACCAAAAAGGTAGCCTACCTCTGGAAGATACCATTAAATGAGGATAACTTCATTTAAATTCTCTTTTTTTAATTTAAATTAATGCTTTTTTTTAATAAAATATTAATAGTTAATTCGAAATAGCAATATTAGTGATTTATTATGAAACAATATATTGCAATACTACTCTTTTTGGGAATGATTGTAGCTATATCCGGCTGTACCAGTGAAACCAGCAATAAAACATACTCAGCAAATGGGGTGAACTTCACCTATCCCGGGAATGCTTCTGAGATGAACTCAACCAGTTTACAAGCCCAGGTAGGGTCCACCGGTACCATGATCGCCATGGTGGGTGACAACTCCACCTTCCTCTTTGGGGTGGCTAAGGTTAACATCCAATCCAACCAGAGACTGGCCAGTTTAAGTGAATGGGCCACATCCTACAACAACACACTGAAAGCAAGTAACGAAACCTATATCTCCGAGAAAAACATGACCGTGGATGGTGTAAACGGTATCATGATAACCTCTAACGACAGCAGCTTCTTCTACCGGGAAGTTTTCTTCATCAAAAACAACACCGGCTACCTGGCCATTCTGCTTACTAAAAACAACGATGAACAGCTTTTTAATGATTTAGTCAGCAGTCTGCGGATAAACCAGTAAAACAAAAGAAATTAAACCCCCCATATTTTTTTCTTTTTTTTAATAAAATTTTTTAGCCAAGTCAGACATAATAATAGTAGATAAATTGACTTCTATTTTTTATTTTATTTCTAGACTGAAATTCTTTTTTAAGGGGGTAATTTAGGTTGAATAAGAAAAAAGATAAAAATAAGAAGTTGGAAGACCTGGAGAAAAATCAAGAATATCCAGATGATAAGGATTTAACCACAGATCAGGCGGTTAAAATCAGTCATACAGATGATTCTCTGAAAGCAGGTGTACGTGGTCCTACTTTACTGGAGGATTTTCATCTCCGGGAGAAGATCACCCACTTTGACCATGAACGCATTCCAGAGAGGATTGTCCACGCCCGGGGTGCCGGAGCACACGGCTACTTTGAATGCTATCAGGATATGAGCGAATATACCCGTGCCAAATTCTTAAATGAGAAAGGTAAGATCACCCCGGTTTTTGTAAGATTTTCAACTGTAGCTGGATTCAGGGGCTCTCCAGACACCGCACGGGATGTGCGGGGATTTGCAACCAAGTTCTACACCGAAGACGGTAACTACGACCTGGTGGGGAACAACATACCCATATTCTTTATTCAGGATGCAATTAAATTTCCAGACCTTATACACAGTGTTAAACCTGAGCCTAATAATGAGATACCCCAGGCATCATCAGCCCATGACACTTTCTACGACTTCGTAGTAAGCGCACCGGAAACCAGTCACATGATAATGTGGGTTTTATCAGACCGGGCCATACCCCGCAGCTACCGGATGATGGAGGGATTCAGTGTAAACACCTTCCGTTTCCTAAACAGCCAGGGCAAAGCCCGTTTTATAAAGTTTATCTGGAAACCCCTTTTAGGTGTGCATTCCCTGGTCTGGGATGAATCCTATAAACTGGCCGGTATAGATCCAGACTTCCACAGGCGGGATCTGTATGAAGCAATAGAAAATAGCGACTACCCAGAGTATGAGCTTTACGTGCAGATGATTGAGGAGGAGGATGAACACAGCTTCGACTTTGACATCCTTGATCCAACCAAACACTGGCCAGAAGAGCTGGTAAAACCAGTAAAGATTGGTAAACTGGTTTTAAACCGTAACCCTGACAACTTCTTTGCAGAGGTGGAGCAGGTGGCTTTCTGCCCCGGGAATGTGGTTCCCGGTATAGACTTCAGCAACGACCCTCTCCTGCAGGGGAGGCTTTTCAGCTACATCGACACCCAGCTCATCCGTTTAGGAGGCCCAAACTTCCATGAGATACCCATCAACCGTCCATTAACACCTCCCCATAATAATCAGCGGGACGGCTACCACCGGATGACCATAAACACCGGTAAGACCAGCTACTCACCCAACACCCTGGGCGGTGGTGATCCAAAGCCGGTGCCTGGAGAGGAGGGTGGATATGTGCATTATGCAGAGAAAGTAGAGGGCCGTAAGATCCGGGACCGCAGCCAGAAATTTAAGGATCACTTCAGCCAGGCCAGTTCCTTCTACAACAGCATGTCCACAGTAGAGAAGGAGCATATTATCCAGGCCTTCCATTTTGAGGTGGGTAAGGTTGAATCAGAAGATGTGCGCCAGATGATGGTGGACCAGTTTGCCCAGGTGGACCTGGATCTGGCTCGGGAAATCGCAGATGGAGTGGGAGTTAAACCACCCTCCAGTGGTGCTGATTCCAGTAAAGCAGATAAATTCCTGTCATTCAGTATGGAGAAAACTGTTCATGATACAATTAAGACCAGGAAAATAGCGGTACTGGCCTTGGATGGTTTCAATTACCAGGAACTTTCCGTGATGAAGGATGCGCTTGAAGATGCCGGTGCAGTGGTGGAAGTAGTCTCCCAGTATCTGGGTGTTATAAAAGCTGAAACCGGTGAGGAGATAAAGGTGGACCGTAATCTAATTTCTTCATCTTCTCTCATCTACGATGCGGTTTATGTGCCAGGTGGTAAGGCCAGTGCTGAAGGATTAAAAAAAGGAGGTAAAGCATTATATATTTTGAATGAATCCTATAAACATTTTAAAGCCATCGCCGCTTCTGGTGAGGGTGTGGATTTATTAAGGGATTCCAATATAACTGGTGTTTCCTGCGCCGGATTTACATCAGAGATAGTGGCAGATAAAGGGGTGATCACCACCCTGAATAATGTGGACTGGGATGATTTCACCAGGAGTTTCATTGAAGCAGTGGCCAGCCACCGCCACTTTGACCGGGAAACAGAGGAACAGGTACCGGGATAAAAGATCCTACAAATAAAGAAGGGAGTTTGAATTAACTCCCTATCTAATATCTTCCTTTAACCAATTTTTTCCCGTAAATAAAAATCATCTCTACACCATATAAGATGTAGTATAGGGGATAGGCCTTTTTATGCTTCCTCACCAGGGTGAGGTGGCTTTTTATTGTATTTTTAAACCGTTTATATAGGTTGTTGAATTTCTTATAGCGGCTGAGGCTTATCTTATGCCAGATCTCTGCGGTGGGAACCAGATATATTTTATAACCTGCCTCTTTTACCCGGAGGGATAGGTCTATATCTTCAGCTCCAAAGAAGAAGTCCTTGCTTAGATATGGATCTTCTAGATCAGACCGGAAGAGTAGAGAGGCTCCGGTAACCCAGTCGAGTTCAACAGGTGCATTGGTTTTAATTTTTTCCTCCAGATAGTTGTAACCGGGATAGATCCACCAGTTTATATATCCCCCCAGGGCGGTTTGCACATCCTTCTTGCCTTTATAATCATAGAAGTAGATCTTGGGTCCTACCATCCCAATTTCCGGGTTTTTATCAATTACCTTTATCATCTCTTTGAGGTAATTCTCCTCCACCACTATGTCGTTGTTCAGTATCTCTATGTAGTCTGGCTGTAGATGCTGGAGGGCGTATCTTATTCCCACATTGTTTCCCTCGGCAAATCCATAGTTTTCTTTGTTCTTTATTATAATCAGGGTTTTATCAAATTTAGGGGGAACATTCTCTGGGTACTGGTCTTCATCAAACTCCACATACACCAGCGGCTTGTTTTCTTTGTTGAATTTGAAGAATTCTGATTCTATTTCCAGTTTGCCCTGTGCATATTCTCTGATGCGGGCTACTGAATCATCGTCTGATCCATTATCCACCATTATAACATTGTACTTATCATAATTTATTCTGTATAAAGATTCCAGACATTCTATGGTGTCCTCCCAGTTGTTCCAGTTGAGCACTATAATAGAGACTTTAGGTTGCATGTTGTTTAACACCCTCAAAATAGAGATATTTTATATTTACTATTTTTTTTAATCACAAATAAGTTACTGTTTTAATTATGAAAAATTTGATATTTTTTGAAAAACATAATATATGATGTATAATATGAATAAACGGTTCACTAGGTGGACTATGGATTAAAAATAAAAATTTTTAGGGAGGTAAATAGAAGATGAAACTAAAAGAGACCGCTGTTATGGTGGCTTTTTTGCTGGTTCTTGGATCAGTAGGTCTGGGATATTCAATCCAGCATCCGGAAACTCCCACCACCTATGCTCAAAGTGGAAACGAAACCCCGGTAAACAACACCACTGTTAATGGTACCATCCTAGTTAGTCAATCATCCCAGAATCTTATTGTTGTAACGAACATAACCAATGCAACCGGAAATGGAACAGGGAATGCAACGAATAATACAACTGGAAATGTCACAAATAATACTACAAATAATACCACTGGAAATGGAAGTGTAACTATTTTCCTTGATTGGATTCAAATCACCCCATCCGGCAGTATACCACACGTAGTGCAGGATAGTAAAGGAGTGCAGTACTATGCTTACTGTCTGGAACCATCCCAGAAAGCACAAAGCGGTGCCGGTCTTGCATCAGAAGGTGCAGAACAATCGGCTGTAATCATAAAAACAGCTAAAAATTCTGATCCAGCAAATGATGAAAGCGCGACCAGCGCCCAGATGAAGATATGGGTACTTGTAACTGGTGGAAATACAAACACCAACACTGGTGAGGGAGCATCCTACTCAGCCAACATGTCCCAATCAGAGATACAAAGTGGGCTCAACCAGGCTAAAACTGATTTGATGACCGAGTATAAGGTGTCTGAGGATCAGCTGGGAACTCTGGTAGAATATAAACCAATGGACATAACTGGCTCAGCCATGGTATCCAACCTGGCCCTGTCAGTACAGGATACACTGAACATATATCCGGGAAGGGTTAGAACGAATATATCCAACAACACCACGAACACGACCAACCAGACCAACCAGACTAACGAGACCAACATAACCAATGAGACCAGCACCCAGGCCAATACTTCAAACCAGGGCACCGGAAACTCCAATGGATCTGGTAACGTGATATACATCATACTCAGATTCTTCAATATCTGAAAATGGGGGAATGAATAATGAACCTTAACTGGAAAGCAATATTAATCGGATTTATATCCGCCATCATCCTCTTAATAATACTGGCCATTCTATTGGGCAGTATAGGTGGATATATAGGTGTTTTAATCGGTGGATTAATCGCGGGTTATCTGGTCGACACCCGAATGGTTGACGGTGCCGTAAATGGGGCCATAGCAGGAGTGGTAACTAGCATAGTGATGACCTTGATCTTTCTCTTAAGCGCAGCCCTATTTGGAGGGGCACTTCAAGCAGTGGTGGAGGTCAGCGGAGCGAACCTGATAATAGGAACCATAATATCCCTGATTATAATGGGTGTAGTTGGGGGAATTGGTGGAGTTGTTGGAAGCGCCATATCCAGTCGATAGAAAAATATCTAATTAAAGGAATTTTTTTTATATTTTTTCTTTTAAATTTTGACTATTTTTGAAAAATTCGCATATATAGATTCTATTTTAGATTTCTAATATTGAGAACAATAAATATTACTTTTTATAGTTTTATTAAGGTTTTA
>JAJRAE010000234.1 GCA_028682985.1 Methanobacterium sp. | reverse complement strand
TGATGTGGTTTTTCCAGCGCCGTTAGGACCAAGAAAACCCAAAACCTTCCCTTTTTCCACCTTTAAGTTCAGCCCATCTACTGCTTTAAAGCCGTTGAACTCCTTGGTGATGTTCTTTGTCTCGATGATGTATTCCGTCATTTATACCTTCCTAAAGAATATCTTTCATTTACTATCTGTTCATTTTTTAATGGGAAAACATTGTAATATAAATCATTCCATAATACCAAAAAATTAGCTATAATTAGAGGCAACAACATAGATTATTATAAGAAAAATATTGTATGGTTGAGTTGGGAATGATTGAAAAAATTGAAATTACCATGATAAATGAAACTGTCCATAATTTCCGTAAAGGGGAGTTTGGTGTTCATAATATTACAATAGATGAAAACAGAGGATTTATAGAGATAGAATACAGCGCCCAGGAAGGAGGGGAGAAAAAAGTTATGATCCCTTTACAGAATGTGGAAAAATGTGAATTTATAGTAAAAAGGGCGGAGGAAGTTATAAACCCTCATGAAAAACCAGTTTCAACTATTTCTAAATTAAATCGTTAATATATTACTAAGGACAAATTCCTATAATCCTTAAGGATAATTCCAGATAATCTTTAAGGACAAATTCCTCTTTAGGGATAATTCCTGATAATCAGTTCGCTGATTGCCCCTCTTTTTTTTGCATCGCGGTTAATATTCCTCTTGGCAGCCACCCGCTCAATCTCATAACCACAATATAATTCATCAAAAAAATTGTCTTGTTCATCCTGATTTTGTGGATCAGAATTGCTCAGCATTACTCTGGCCCCTCTCCTGTCAATCTCCTTAAAGAATTCTGCCAGCTTCTTCTGTGAGTCATCATTAAATCGACCGGTTGAATAACTGGTGAAATTGGATGTGGAATTTAAGGGACGATAGGGCGGATCCAGATATACGAAAGACTCCTCATTGATGTAATTAAGAGATTTAGAAAAATCTCCCTGAAAAATCACCGTGGTTTTCAGTATATTCTGCACCTCCATCAGATTTTCCTCATCACATATTAAGGGATTTTTATAACGGCCAAATGGGACGTTAAATTTTCCATTACTGTTAAGACGATATAGGCCATTATAGCAGGTTTTATTAAGGAATATAAAATATACAGCCCTTTTAATCCATTCCAGGGGAAGTCTTGTATGATCGGATGATCCAATATCGTTGGAAATATCAAAATAGTTTATAAGTTCCTGATAATCAACTTCCTGATGATTATAGGCATCCCTTATGGTATAGTAGTTTTCCTTCCTCTTTTCCTCTGCTTTGAGGAGGTGCTGGGTTTCCATTTCCTTTAATATATCTATCAAATATTTGGAGCAATTTTTTATGACATTATAGGTCAGGATTAAATCAGAGTTGTTGTCAGAGATGTACGATTCTAGAATTTGGTATTCTTTTTTCAGGTAAAAGTACATGGCCCCTCCCCCTAAAAAAGGCTCCACATATCGTTTTATAGACTTATCCTGCTTTATTTTGGATGGTAACCGTTTATTCAGTTCCCCCAGTAGCTGTCCTTTACCACCAGCCCATTTAAGAAATGGTTTAGCTCCAGAAATATTATTTCCTCCGATTTTTGTATAAAGATTTTAATAATTTAGTATACTCTCCGGAGCTCCGGCCAGTTCCACCAGGGCTTCCGCTTCTATGAAATGTAATTTGGAAGGGATGATAATCGAGTGAAGGGGCCCCCCAAAATCCTCATCTATTAAATTATTTATCTTATCAGCCTTAACCAATGGCTTTTTAGCACCGGCCCGGGCCACCACCACAGCCAGTGTATCTCCTGTTATAATTCCATCGCCCCTTTTATCTGCTACCTTTAAAAGGTATTCCATTGCCTGGTTAGCAGTCATATATCTGTCCACATGGGCCTGGATATCCAGAAGAACTAGTGTATGCATTTGGTTGGCTAGATTATTCTGGATTATCAGATAGGGGGACTCGGGGAAGTAGTTTTCATCTGGAAAAGGGATGGTGGTAATTTTACCAAACTTATAGGCCTGTAAACCTGCAATTCCTGGTGCAGCTGTTAAAATAGAAGAGGAATGAATTACCATGGTATCTATACCTGCCTTTTTTGCTTGAATCAATATATCGGTGTGGGTGGTGGCGATTAACGGATCCCCGGCACATATGAAAGCAACATCTTTAATCTTAGCTTCATTAATGGGTATGTTCTCTTCTTCAACCTCCTCACGGGACAATATATTAATTGTAATTCCTAATTCGTCCTGTAGTGTCTCCATATTTCCACCAAACAGTCTTGCAGTGTAGAATTCTGCGTAAATAACGTCCACCTTCTTCAGGGCCTTTGCACCTTTTATGGAAATATCTTTATCATCATAAAGTCCTAAACCAATTAAATAGAGCATTCCATCACATCCACTGATTTTAATAATAAATCGTGTAATTTAATCTTGAAATAATATATTTGAATAAACTCACATAAAATTAATTAATTTATTATTAGATATCCACTTATCAATCTAAGTAAAGAACAGGTCCATCTGAAAAGACCACTAAAAGATATTTTTCCTATAAACAAAATTTCATAAAACTGATTTAAAAATGTTAGCATTGAAGATCCCTAAAAATAAGGCTGATTTTATTAGAAGAATTCTCCTAAAGCATTCGCTGATTGATTTGGACTTTAAAATTAAGCGTTCTGATGAATATGTGTACATTCCTATCCTTAAAAAGCCGGATAATGAAGTTTTGAGAGAATATGATAAGGATTTTGAAGTGGTTTATCAATCATTCGATGCCTATAGAAAACGTCCCACCAGTCTGAAGGGCTATTTAAAGGATGTGGTTGAACAAGATGTGATTTTGGAGATTAAAAAATCCTTTGATATTATTGGGGATGTGGTAATACTGGAAATACCAGAAGATCTGGAATCATTAAAATATAAGATTGCTGATGCCGCTTTAAAATTCACCAAAAGAAAATCAGTATACCGTAAATCCAGTGAAATAAAGGGTGTGATGAGAACCCGAACTCTGGAGCACCTGGCAGGTGAAGACCAATCTGAAACCCTTCACACCGAATATGGCTCACGTCTCCTTTTAGATGTGCGTAAGGTCTATTTCAGCCCCAGATTAGCCACAGAAAGGGAGAGAATAGTGGAGCAGGTCAGTGATGGGGAGGTTATAGTTGATCTCTTCGCTGGCGTGGGCCCTTTCTCTGTAAACATAGCCAGGCAGAAAACAGTGGAGATCTATGCAGTGGACATTAACCCCCACGCTATTTATTATTTGAAAAGAAATATGAAACTCAACAAAATGAAAGGCATGATAATTCCTGTTTTAGGTGATGCTCATCAATTCTTATCTGAAAAAGATGTAAATGCAGACAGGATCATAATGAATCTTCCCGGGACCGCCTGTAAATATTTGGAAGAAGCAATAAATTCACTGAAAGTTGGAGGTACTTTACATTACTATGAATTCTCATCGGACTATCAGAACCCCATTAAAAGGATTAAAGAAGCTTCTAGGAAACGTGATGTCACTATACTGAATAAGAGGAAGGTTAAATCATCAAGCCCTGGCACCTGGCATATGGGAATTGATGCCTGCATTAATTAAATAGGATTAATAAAGAAATAAAAAGATTTATAAAAGAAATAAAAGACTATTTTAGTAAAAATTAGGGAAATAAATAAATTTGATAAAAAATTAGGGAATATAAGATTTAATTTATAAAAAATTGGGAAAATAGATTTAAATGTCCGGAATATCATTTTTAGAAAATGCCCGTACTGGCGAGAATAATATTTTAAGGTACATCCTCACCATCTTACTTACCTGGGGAACTCCTATAATCTTCCAGATAATTATAATTATCTACGCCATGTCCTTCTTAATCTCACAGGGAACTGACATGGAAAATCTTTTAACCATTATCACAACCGATCCCCTGGTTTTGATTGCTCTGGTGGGTGTTACATCCATTGTTTCCCTGATATTTCTCTATATTGGTGTTAGATTTATTCATAAGAGAAGATTTATATCTCTGATCTCCACTGATTCACGTTTCAATTGGAAGAAATTATTAAAGGGCGGAGGGGTATGGTTTGCCATTTTAACTGCCAGTACTGTGATCGCCCTAATTTTTGATCCTACTGGACTGGAATTCACCTTTAACCCCAATACCTTCATTCTGCTTCTGGTTTTAAGTTTGCTGGTGTTCCCGATTCAGGCGTCTTTTGAAGAGCTGTTCTTCCGGGGCTACCTGATGCAGGGATTTGGACTGCTTTCCCGCAAGCCAGTGGTGCCTTTAATCATAACATCAATAATCTTCTCCCTATTACACTATTTCAATGGTTCATATACCCTTTTAAGTGTTGATATTGTGTTGCAGGTTTTTGTTCTCGGATTAACCCTGGGAATAATTACTTTGGGAGAGAATAGACT
>JAJRAE010000208.1 GCA_028682985.1 Methanobacterium sp. | reverse complement strand
TGGTGGTATGGATAAGATCAGTCAGGTGGGGTTTTATAATAAACCAAACCACCGAATTTAAAAAGAACTTCATAGTGAAAACCATCGGGCTTTTTGCCGGGAATTTCAGTCCCATGAGGAGTGCTGGAGAAGTCTTTACAGCAGTGGCCGGTAAAAAAATCAACCAGATAAGTTTATCTGAAGGTTTATCCGCTGGTCTAACTGAGAGATTCTTCGATCTGGCCATAGCAGGGACTCTTTTAATTATATCTGGATTATTTTTCCCTAAAATACGTTTAATTGCCATTGCAGGAGGAGCCTTATCTTTAACTGTGATGTTCGTGGTATATTTAATCAACTGGCGTGAAGGAAGCGGGGTATGGCTTTATGATAAAATTCACCCTTTAATTAGTAAGTTACCTCTGAGAAAAGAAGTTCTTGATAATATCTATCAACGATTGACCAGAGGGCTGGAAGGAGTGATAAGTTATGCCAATTCATTTACCAGCTTTAAAAATATTTCATTTGTATTTATTTTATCAATGCTATCCTGGCTTCTGGAATGTGTCCGGTTATATACGGTTTTTTACGCTTTTCATGTTGATATGAATTTTGTGGCTATAGTGATCATCTTCCTGCTGGCCAATGTGGTGGGAGTTCTAAGCGCCCTTCCCGGCGGACTGGGCTCCATAGAGATTTCTTTAACCGGTTTATTCGTGCTTTTCGGTGTGCCCAGTGCTTTAGCAGGTAGTATCGCCCTGGTTGATCGTCTAGTATCCTTCTGGTTGGTAACCGCTTTAGGAATTATTTTCTCTGTTTTTTATGCCCGAGATATTCTGGGTGAGATAAAAAATTATACCATCGACCTTTCCTTGGACAAATAACAGTTCCCAGGCTGGTGGGGTTAATTTTATGCAATTATTTTCAGAGATGCTGCGTTATCAAGTATTAACTCCATCTTACCCTGATATTCACTGACCTTACCTGTTACCTTTATTCGCCTATTACTCAAACTGTAAATACTCATATTTGCCTTCTGCAGATCCTGTGCATTACTTTCAAATATCAGGAGGGTGATTTTGCCGGTTCCATCCATGATATCCATGAAGTAGGTGTTGCTATGGGATGATTTTTTCACGTTTTGTACAACACCCTCCATGGTTACATCCTCATCCAGCATGCCCCGATTAATATCTTTAACTTTTATTTCACGTGCCGTTATCAGGTCTGCAGAGAAAATCATTCCTATTAATCCTAGAATAGACATGGCAAGCGCTATTTTGAAAATAAACTGATCCTCCATATTAATCACCTAGACATATTTTTCCAGCGTATTAATTAATATAAAAATAGTATTATTTTATATTTAAGTTTTACTTTTGATAATAAAAAATCTCTGAAAATTAAAGAAAAAAACATCCAAAAAAGGAAAATCAGTAACAAATTTACATGAATCTATTTAATAGTCTTCATATTCTGGTACAATGAATCAACACGTTCCACAGTATCGATATCTTCTATGCTGATATCATTCCTAACTCTTTTAACCACCGGGAACCTCAAGGAGTATCCACTTTCATATTCAGGGCTTTTAACTATCTCGCTGAATGCTACCTCCAAGATGATGGAGGGAACCATCTCTACCTTACGGCCTATTTTGCTGGTTATCAGAGGATCCGACATTTCACTTAGCTCCATTAGTGTTTTATCATCCAGGCCAGTAGCTACATGGGCCAATGTTTTGAGTTTCTTGTTTTCATCCTGTAAAGCCAGGAGAAATGAACCAATGAGGTGCGCACGTTTTCCTGTACCGTAGGTTCCGCCGACTACCACCAGGTCCAATGTTTCTGGCGTTGCCTTCCATTTCAACATCTTCTTACCCCTCAAACCTGGAGTATATGGGGCTTTTGGATCTTTAAGCATGACCCCCTCATGACCTTCTTCAATAGATTTGTTGAAGAGATCCAGGGCTTTATCTGTATCCTGAGGAGTAACTTTAACCTGTTTGCTCAGTTGGAGTTTCCCAGGGATTACTTCCACAATCTCCTCCAGCAGCTTTCTGCGATCCTCTAAAGGCTCATCCAGTGTTGGTTTTTGATAATAAAGCACGTCAAAAAGATATAAGGTTAGGGGAATTTCCTCCCGGAGTCTTTCTATATCATATTTTCTCCGGACCCTCTGTAAAATGTATTGGAAGGATATTGGTTTTCCTTCTTTGGTGACGATTATCTCCCCTTCAACTATAAAGTTAGATGTTTTAATAGCATTTTTAATATATTCGGTTATTTCTGGTAGGGCAGGGCTTATATTTTCCAATCTTCTGGTGAAAATATTAATATCATCATTCAATCGGTGGATTTGAACCCTGATACCATCATATTTAGTCTCACAAAGTGCATATCCCATTTCACTTATGCTAACCTTATAATCAGGGGATAATTGAGCAAGCATAGGTTTAACAGGCTTTCCTGGTTTGAGTGTCAGTTTACTAAGTCCGGAAACTCCTTCTTCTCTGGCCACTTTGGCCACCAGACCGAGATCATTGGTTAACATAAGCGCTCTTTCCACCGTCTCTTTAGGGACATTAAAAGCCTTAGATATAGCATCTTTAAGGGTTCCTTCT
>JAJRAE010000006.1 GCA_028682985.1 Methanobacterium sp. | reverse complement strand
CTTTGGGCCATTTTCTTTTTTAATTCTTTATCCTTCAATATTTTATCCATGGCCTCCTTTAAGGAAGTATGGTCCTTTGATGGCACGATTAAACCAACATCCGGAGTTATCAGTTCCTTTACTCCACCCAAATTGGTGGCCACAGCTGGTAATCCACTAGCAAAAGCCTCCAGTATCGATATGGGGGAGCCTTCTGATAGGCTGGGAAGCACGAAAAGGTCAGCCCCAGGCATTATCTGTTCCACATCTCTCCGGGCTCCGGTGAAATATACATCGTTAATCCCGTCCCTTTTAACCTGTTCCTGCAGTTTCTTCATCAGCGGGCCGTCACCCACAATAACCAGCGCAGAGGGTGTTTCCATCTCCTTTTTTGCATCTAAGAGATAATTAAGGCCTTTCTGATCTACCAGGTTTCCAACAAAGAGAACTACTGGTTTCTGATGAATTCCGATCTCCTTAAATAGGGCTGATTTATTGGTTGGTTTGAACTTCTCCAGATCCACAGCATTTGGAGTTAACCGGATTTTATCTGGAACCCCGCTTATATCCAGTTTCAATATCTGATCCCTTATATCTTCATTAACTACAGCTATTATGTCAGCCTTTTTGAGAACGTATTTTATTAATATCTTAAGCAGGGTATTCCTGGTTAAAATGAATATATCTGAACCATGGACGGTTACTACCACTTTTCTGTGGGTTATTCCTCCCACCAGGACTGCTACTAATCCCGGAGGGATGAGGAAATGGGCATGTATTACTTCTATATCGTATTTTCTTACTATATTGAGTAGTTGGAACAGGCTTGATAAGAAGAAGATGAATCCCCTTAAACCTTTAATATTTATTGTGAAAGCAGTTTTTATGGTTATTTCATCCTGGTCTCTGATATCTGTGTGGGGGTAGGTTAACACGTAAACATTATCCCCCCTTCCTGCCAGTTTCCGGGCAAGCATTTGGGAGTGCGATGCTACTCCCCCGATATGTGGCGGGAATTGTCCTAAAAGACAGATATTCATTTTTTTTATCCCCCATAAAAAGATTAGAAAAATCAGCTTATTATAGATTCTATTAATTTTATTGAGCTTTATTAGATATCTAGTTGGTGGTTGGAATTTAAAATCGTTCCATCCATTTTAACTATTATTACATCCAGATTACCGGTAAATCTGTCCTGACATCTTTCTTTTATGGACCGGGCTATGCTGTTGAAGGTTTCTTCTAAGAGGGCTTTCTCTTCTAAAATAACCATCATGTCCTCTGTGGTGTTGGCCTTAAAAATAGTTTCTATCACCGACTCATCTGCACCGTTTAGGGCTGCATGTGCGGCTATTATTTCTCTTCTACCATCAGCTATTTGATGTTCTGTGTTGAATATACCAGCCGCCAGTTTTATCAGTTTTCCGGCGTGGCCTAAAAGAGTAATATTTTCTACATCCAGTTTTGCTGCTTCCTGGAGCATGTATCCGGGGAAGTTTCCCATCTGTATGATCTGGTCGGGTGATAAATTTTTTAGTATTTTGTGGGCAATTTTTTCTCCAATGTTGCCCGGTACGAAAATAAGTTCATCATATCCTTCTGCCCGGGCCACGTCCAGCTGGCACTTGAAGGATTTCTTGTAGCTTTCTATATTCATGGAACGGGCGATGCCTGTAGTTCCAAGGATGGAGATACCTCCTATTATTCCCAGTTTGGGGTTTAATGTTTTCTGAGCCAGTTCTTCTCCCTTGGGGATGGAGATCTCCACACAGACCCCTTTGTTTTCTGGGATTAATTCCAGGAGGTTTTCTTTAATCATCTTCTGTGGAGTGGGGTTTATGGCGGGCTGGCCTACTGGAACCTGTAGTCCTGGTTTGGTGACCAGGCCCACTCCTTTCCCTCCTTTTATTATTACGCCCGATTTATGGTTGATCCATAGATTAGCTGTTATCTCTAAATTTCTGGTTACATCTGGGTCGTTGTAAGGCTTCTTTATTACTGTTGCCTGGCTGTGTGTTTCTGTTAATTTTCGTGATTCCTTGATTTCTATGGGAAGTTTACCCAGGGGGGTTTTTATGGCCACTTTTTGTGCTTCTTCACCTAATAATACTAGTAGTGCTGCTTTTGCTGCTGCAGCTGCGCCAGTGCCGGTTGTTATTCCATATTTATTTTCCTTAATTGGTATATCAAGGGGATTTAGAAATTTTTCCATGATAATAAATCTATGATTTTTCTGCTAATTCTTCTTTAATTACATTTACCAGCTCTTCCTTGCTTGGTGCTCCTACAAATTTGACAACACCATCCAGGGCTATAGCTGGCACCGCCATGAGGTTGTATTCTATTGCTTTTTCTCGATCCTGCATTATGTCTATTTTTTCTACTTCTATATCATCGGGCATTTCTTTTTTTACTTCATCCACCAGTTCAACTGCCATTGGACAGTAGGGGCAAGATGGGGATGTAAAAACCTCTATTTTTACGACCATTTTTTCACCTCTTCTAGAAATATAGTACTATAATCATCTATCAGTGACCCTTTATATACTATTTTATGTCTAATCTGGATAAGTAAATTTTATGTTAATTTAACGAGTTTTAAAGAATAATTTTTTTTATGTTTTTATAAAATTTTATTTAAAAAAAAATTTGGATCAGAAAGATTTCTGATCCTTTTTGTTCATGCTATTATGGAGGCGGTTTGCATGAAAGTTATAAATTCATAGGTGAATGTTCTCCAGTAGACTGGTGTAGTAATTCCTAAAATTAAAGTTTAAATCCTCTAAAAAATCATCTACTTCTTCATAGGTAAAGCCGTTATTTCCTCTCTTTAAATTCACGAATAGATTGATATAATTTTTATTATTAAGATTAATGGACTGACAGTTGAATTGGATATGGTTTAAATGACCGTTGTAGTTCATCAGTTCCTTTTCTAGTAATGGCCATAATTGTTCCGGTAATTTTTCATCAGTAAAGGTTAGAGTGAAGGTCTGGCTGTAGTAGGGGGCGGTCTTATACAGGTCTGCTTCTTCCATTCGCACCAGTTCAAGCATTTTCAATTACGCCCTCTCTTTCATTATTGTTTTTGATGATTTTATAGATTATTCTACTTTTTAATTTTAAGATTTAAGTCTCTATTTTTCCCCAATTTTTTGTTTAGGAACTCTGTCCTTCTCGATATTTGAGGTCTATTGGTGCCTATTTTTTTCTTTCTTTTTATAACTACCTTCATCTAGCTTTTTTAGGTCATCTATCTGTTTTTGAGGATTAGAATTCTGTTCCAGAATTCGAAGCCGTTCCGCTAAAAATTCAAGAACTTTTTTTTTATCCATAAGGGATACATTCTTCTTGGAGAGCATATTTATTAATTCTGTTATGCTTCGGGCTGAATGTGTCCCTAATTTTTCATCCATCAGTATTATATCTCTTTTCCCCAGTTCCTTGGAAGTGGATACAAATACAGCACCCCATACATGTCCATTTTCATCTTCCAGGTCCATGGAGTTTATGAACCTTTTCACAATTTTTTTGTCCATCTAAAAACACCTTAATACAACTTATACCACAATCATTAATAAAGTTTACGTAAAAGAGAAGCTTTTATTAAATCCTATATTATCAATTAAAAAAATATTTTTGAAAATATTTTAAACAAAGAAGAATATTAAATATAATATATGCAAAGCTGAAATAAAAAAAGCTTAAAAGAAGAAAAAAATTAATCTAAAATCTTTAAAAAATTGATCATAGAACTTAAAGGTGAAAAACTTGATAAAGGTCAGATCTCCTGGTTCCGCCACCATAATAAACGCCATATCCACAGGATGTGGTTCCGCCTTTGGAATACAGCTTTATATAGATGCAGAAGTGCAGTTAAAATCAGGGAGCAATATTAAATGCTATTCTGACCAGCACGTAGACACCACTCTTATGGAGATATGTGCAAAAAATGTTTTAAAGAAATATCAAATCATCACCGGAGTGGAGATACATACCATGTCCACTTTACCAGTGGCCTCCGGCCTTTCAAGCAGCAGTGCAGTTTCAAATGCAGTGACCATGGCCCTCAACGAAGCCTTAGTTGAAGAAAATGGAATTAATTCATTATTAGATAATGCAAGCATACTGAATTTGGCAGTAAACTCTTCCCTAGAAGCAGGGGTTACCATCACCGGTGCATTTGATGATGCCAGTGCATCATTTTATGGTGGGATCAGTGTAACCAACAACTTAAAGCGCAGGATCATCAGAAATGAAAAATGGAACGGGCAAAACATATTAATATATATGCCTGATAAAAAGTCACCTACTGCAGAAGCTGATGTGGCCCGGATGAAACTCTTAGCCCCATGGGTTAAACTAGCTTTTAGGGAAGTATTAAAGGGTAATATCTATCATGCCCTAACATTAAACGGACTTTTGTATTGTTCAGCCCTTCGCTTCAATCCAGATATTGCTCTGGATGCGCTGCAGGCAGGAGCCAGTGCAGCAGGATTATCAGGAACCGGACCTTCCTTTGTGGCGATTGCTGATGCTAAAATTTCCCATAAAGTGGTAGAAGCCTGGGATTCTTATCCTGGAAGGGTGATTGAAACCAAAGTTGATAATCAAGGAACACAGGTGATTCTAGGTGAATAAAAAAGAAGCACTTGAACTGCTTGAGGTATCCCGGGATAAGATAGACCAGATAGATAACCAAATAATTGAACTGGTACTTCAAAGAACATCCCTGGCCAAAGACATCGGCACAGCCAAACAGGTGCTTAAAATAGATATAAAAAATACCGAAAGGGAAGATTATATCCAAGAAAAGATTAAAAGATTAGCTAAAGATAATAATATAGATGAAAACAGTCTTTTAAAAATTATGGACATTTTAATGCAGTTAAATAAATTTGAACAAAAAAAAATTATTAGGAGATAAAATTATGGGAAATATCAGAACATCATTTGTTAAAAGAATAGCTAAAGAATTGATTGAAACTTATAACGGGAAATTTACCACTGATTTCGATGAAAATAAAAAAATGGTAGAGGAATATTCCTCTGTAAGCACTAAACATTTAAGGAATAAAATTGCAGGATACATCACCAGATTGGTAAGACAGCGCTCCTAGTTATTTTATTTGAAATAATTAACCCATATATAATTATTTTATTCAAGATTACCAGGAATTTAATCATATAGGATGGACTTACATGGAAATAATCGTAGCCAAATTCGGAGGAACCTCCATTGGAGATGGAGAAAAAATAAAGAAAGCAGCCGAATCAGTGGTTAAAGAGTATATGAAGGGAAGTAAAGTGGTTGTTGTGGTATCTGCCATTAACAAGACCACCGATGATATACTTAAAATGGTTAACGACTCCATAGGCGATTCTGTAACAGAAAAACAGATGGCAGACATCGTTTCTATGGGAGAGATAACCAGTGTCAGATTATTTTCATCCACCATCGAATCATTAGGAGTGAAATCTGAATACCTCGACCCGCATATGGAAAGCTGGCCCATACTTACCGACAGTAACTACTTAAATGCTAAGGTAGATTTTAAAGCAACCGAGAGAAAATCTAAAGAAATATTAAAACTCCTTGATCAGGGCATTATACCAGTGCTTTGCGGCTTCCTGGGAAAAGATGAAGAAGGAAACGTAACCACCCTGGGAAGGGGAGGTAGTGATATAACCGCTTTCTTACTGGGACACTGCCTGAAGGCAGAGGAAGTGATCATAGTTACTGATGTGGGGGGTGTGATGTCCACCGACCCTAACAAACTCCAGACCGCTAAAAAACTGGATAAAATATCTGTGGAGGAAATGAGGGATCTAGCGACCCATGGAGCGCAGGTGTTACATCCTCACGCTTTAAAATATAAGGACCCCCTGATCAACGCCAAAATAATTGGATTTGAACACGGAGATCTTTCAGCCATTGGAACTGAAATAATCGGACCCTCAAAAGATGAGATGCTTAAAACAACCGCATTAAATGAGGAACCCATATCTGTCCTGGCAGTTGTGGGAGAGGAAATATTAACTAAAATTGGGGTATTATCCACCCTAACCGATACCCTGGCAAAAAATAACATCAACATATATGGTATCTCCACCGGCCAGAACTCGGTGACCCTGTTTATAAATAAAGAATTGGCAGATAAAGCACATAAAATATTACATGAGGTTGTGGTGGAAAATGACGACCTCAGCTCATTATCCCTGGGCAGAGATATAGCCATGATCACCGTGGCCAGTCAGGACTTCATAGATACCCCCGGTATAATTACCAGAATAACCGATCCACTGTGTAAGAATGATATAAATATAGTGGAGATATCCTCCAGTCAAACTTCAGTGGTCGTATTTGTAGAATGGAATGATGGTAAGAAAGCTTATGAAATGGTAAGGAGTGTCTTAGAATGAAATTAGAAGGTACAATAGTAGCTATGGTAACCCCCTTCAACATCGAAGATGAGGTAGACCAGGCAGGCATGCGAGAAAACATAGACTATCTGATAGAAAGAGGCGTAGAAGGTGTTCTAGCAGCTGGAACAACCGGAGAATCAGCCACCATAACCCATCTGGAACAGAGGAAGATGATGGATATACTGGTAGATGAAGTAAACGGTAAAGTGAAAGCTATAGCCGGAGCTGGAAGCAACTCATCAAAAGAATCACTCGGCCTGGTGAAATACGCTGAAAATGCAGGAGCAGACGCGGCATTAGTTATAACTCCCTACTATAACAAGCCCCAACAACATGGATTATTCGAGCACTATAAAATGCTCACAGAATCCACAGACATACCAATAATTGTTTATAATGTACCATCCCGTACCGGGACTGATATAGATGTGGAAACCATTGGCAGAGTATCCCAGCTTGATAGTGTTATCGGCATAAAAGAAGCGAATCCTGACCTGGACAAAGTATCTATGATACAGAAAAAACTGGATGAATACGGAAATCGGGACGACTTCAGCATCATATCCGGAAATGACAACCTGACACTTCCTATGATATCCCTGGGCACCAGAGGAGTTATCAGTGTGGTTGCTAACGTGGATCCTGAGCGGATGGGAAATATGGTTAGATATGCCCTGGCAGGGGATTATGATAAAGCAGAGCAACTCCACTATGAATTGTATAATTTAATGAAAGTTTTATTCATAGAATCCAATCCAGTACCCGCCAAAGAAGCACTGAACATGATGGGAAGACCAGCAGGACACGTCAGGATGCCTCTGGCACCTTTAAAAGATGAAAGCAGTGCCAAGTTAAGGAACGTTCTTAAGGAACTGGAATTAATTTGATCTTAATTAAAAAGCTTGAATTTTCTCTATTACTTTCTTTTATTATAAAGGATCAATCCATTATTTTTCAAAAAACCAAGGATGGTGTATAATTAATGATTGAAGTGGCAGTAACTGGAGCCAGCGGAAGGATGGGCTCCAAAATAATTAAGACCATACTCCAACAGGAAGATATGAAGTTGGTGGCCGCCATAGAAGCACCCAACACACCCTATGCTAATAAAGATGTGGGCGAGGTAATAGGCATCGGAACCCTTGGAGTAGAAATCACACCTGCAGATGAACTCTATCAAGTTTTAGAGGACATAAAGCCCGATGTATTGGTGGATTTCACCATAGCAAACGCAGCTGTTGAAACTATTAAAACAGCCGCTGATAATGGGGTTAACCTGGTGGTGGGAACTACCGGATTTTCAGAAGAACAGCTTAAATGGATAAACAGGATCATAGACGAAAATAAAATAAAAGCAGTTATAGCCCCCAACATGGCGGTGGGAGTGAATGTCTTCTTTAAAATAATTAAAGATCTGGCACCCATTCTGGCTGATTATGATGTGGAGATCATAGAAGCCCATCATAAACATAAAAAAGACGCCCCCTCAGGCACTGCAGTGCGGGCCTATGAAATTATCGCCCAACAACTGGGAAGAGACACCAGTAAAACAGGTGTATATGGAAGGGAAGGTCCAGTCGGTGCAAGAACAGTCAATGAAATAGGTATACACGCTGTTCGAGGAGGAGATATTGTAGGAGACCATACCGTACTCTTTGCTGGTGAAGGAGAACGACTGGAAATCACTCACCGGGCAAGCAGCAGACAATCCTTTGTAACTGGAGTAATAAAGGCAATCAGATATGTTATTACAGCTCCTGAAGGAAAGATTAGTGATATGGGAGATGTTTTAGGGTTAAAATAATAATTTAGATAAATAGGTTAATTGGAATAAATTAAATAACAAAAAAAAGATAAATGGAATCTAGATAGATTCCCTAAAATAGAATTTTAATGGATTTTTCAAAAAAAGGTGAAAGAATGGTAAATGTAGGAATACTTGGAGCAACTGGTATGGTAGGTCAGCGCTTTATCGAACTATTGGGTGATCATCCTGATTTTGAGATAACAGCCCTTACCGCCTCGAAAAGATCAGCCGGGAAAAAATATGAGGATGCTGTGACCTGGTATCTGGATACTAAAATTCCAGAAGTGGCCCGGGATATCACTGTAGTGGACACTGACCCAACTGAGGTAAAGGATGTCGACATCGTATTTTCTGCATTACCCGCAGGCATAGCTTTAAATGTGGAGCCTAAATTTGCAGAGGCAGGAATGAAAGTAGCTTCCAACGCAGCGGCCATGCGTATGGAGCCCGATGTGCCCCTGGTCATTCCTGAGGTTAACCCAGAACATCTGGAACTCCTTGAGGTCCAGCAGAAAAATCGGGGATGGGATGGTTTCATAGTAACCAACCCCAACTGTTCCACCATCGCCCTCACCATGACCCTCAAACCATTATATGATGAGTTTGACATTGAAAAAGTATTTGTCTCCACCATGCAGGCCGTTTCCGGGGCCGGCTATGATGGGGTGCCCTCCATGGCCATAGTTGACAATTTAGTCCCCTATATTGGTGAGGAAGAGGAGAAAATGGAAACTGAAACCCTGGAGCTTCTGGGAAGCATGGAAGATGGGGTCCTGAATCCAGCTACCTTTGGTGTGAGTACCTCCTGTCACCGGGTGGCTGTCCTTGACGGGCATACCGAGGCTGTTTTTATTGAGATGGCTGATGATTTCCCCATAGAAGAAGTGGAAGATGCCTTCCGTGAATTCCGGGGATTGCCCCAGAAATTAGATCTTTTCTCAGCACCGGCCACCCCAATTATTGTCCGGGAAGAAGATAACCGACCACAACCCCGTATGGACCGCAATGCCGAGCATGGAATGGCAGTTACCGTAGGCCGGGTCCGTAAAGATGAAGTATTCCCCAACAGTCTGAAGTATGTTCTGGTGGGACATAACACCATCAGGGGCGCTGCCGGAGCTTCCATACTCAACGCGGAACTGATCAATGAGATAATGTAAAACTATTATCTTTAAAATTTTTTTTCAATCTATTCTTTTTTTTTAAAAAGAAAATATAGGTATTTATACCTAAAACAGAGTGAATGACCTCTAAAAATTTAAATAACCTTATATTTAATAAATTATTTAAATAATTCAAATCTTTTACAAATATTTGTTATGGTTAATATGTTCTCCAAAGCCCAAATCCTAAAGTTTAAAAGTCTTTGATACATAAATTATTAAAGTGATTGGATGCCTGTGTTAAAGGACAATGATAGTGAACAGTTGAGGCAGCTGGTGAAGGCCTGTCTTCTGGAGATCAGTAAACTTAAGATGGAACTTAAGAAATGTCAGAAGGTATCATCTGAGTACAATTCTGATGAAGCTATTTCTGAGGTAAGGGAAGATGCCCAAACCAAATTACAGGAGAAGGAAAAGGAGATAAATAATCTCCAGGAACTCTTAGAGAAGAAGAATCAGAAATTGGAAGAGCTGGAGATAATCAAGTATCACTTCAACGCCCTAACAGCCAAACCGAAAAAGGACCTAACATCCTTCCAGTCACAGGTTTATCAACTCCTCCCTAATGAAGAAGATACACAGGAAAACCTCTACACCCATATAACAGAAATAGGTTTCAGTGAACTATCACAAGAAAATTTTGAACATGTACTGCGCAATCTGGAGAGAAAAGGATACTTCGAAACCTATGAAAGAGATGATACTGTCTATTGGAAGAAATTAGATAAATAATAATAATCTATTTTGTAATGAACAGTTTATTATTAAATCTATCTCAAAAAACCATGTTGTCGGTATTATTTTTTCTAAATAACTTGTTTTAGCCAGATAAATTAGGGGATTTCCCATTGATTTTTATAGATCTGGAATAAAAATCCATTATACACAAAGTATTTATATAACCTCAAACCCACCTTTAAATTACTATACAAAAGAGGTGATTAATGTGGCACAATTAGGTGGCCAAGGCCAACCTGTATTAATATTACCGGAAGGTACTAACAGATTTTTAGGAAGAGACGCTCAAAGAATGAACATCTTAGCAGGTAAAGTACTTGCAGAAACCGT
>JAJRAE010000256.1 GCA_028682985.1 Methanobacterium sp. | reverse complement strand
CAGTCTCTGGGCATACTGTTACACATGCACCGCAACCCACACATTTTTCCGTTTCTATTACTGCCTCTCCATCCTCTATGGTTATGGCGCTGGTGGGGCAGAACTTAGTGCAGATCTTGGACTCACATTCAGGACACCTTTCCTGATCAACATGAATCTCTTTAAGTTTAAGCGTACGGTGGGGTACCTTCACATCTTTTACCCGGAATTTAACACCTTCATTCACATCAGAGTTACTTTCTATTATTTTAACAGCATTAACCGGACAGGTCTCAGCACATATATCACATTTAACACATTTATCAGTTATCCTTGCCTGTCTATCTGGCTCTGCAGTGGTTACTGCACCAACAGGACATTCATCTGCACAGAGGTTACATCTAATACATTCTGGAGATATGGTTATGAATTTTCCTTTGAGGGAACAGTCTTCAATTTCTGGCTGAAAATCCTCATCCATATGCTCAAATTCCATTGATTTAACCTTGACTTCACCTTGAAGGTCTTTTTTCTCTTTTTTAAAGGTTATATCCATTATAATTCCACTCACTTTTTAATGTTAAATGCTATTTCTTTATTTATTCTAGATGGTTTTTAAAAATTCATCCAGATTATTTTTGTAAGGGAGACTGTTGGTTGCTCCCCAACCTCCTACACAGCAGGATGCCACATAATTTCCTATGATACAGGACTTTTCCAAATTTAAGCCCTTTATATGACCATATAGAAATCCGGAGTTAAATGCATCTCCTGCACCTGTAGTATCCCTGCATTTAACTGGAAATGCTTTTAGTGAATAGGATTTATCACCATCTGTGGCGTAACATCCATCTTCACCTAATTTAACCACTATGATCGCTATGTTGTAATTTTCTAAAGATTTTATTTCCTCTTCAATAGTTTTATATTTATTATTGGTTAATAATTTAAGCTCAGCCCTATTAATTAAAAGGATATCGGTTCTTTTTAGAATGTTTACCAGGCTATTAATGCCTTTTTCTGCGTATAACCTTCCTGGATCTAAACTTATCTTAACTTTTGTTGGAAGTTTCTCTAACAGTTCTTCCTGGGCCTTTATTGAATTGCCTACAAATGAGGTCAGGTGTAAAAATTCAGTGTTATATACCAGATTTAAATCTATTTCATCAAGAGTTATAAGATCATTTACTCCGGGATCCACATATAAAGCCCTTTCACCGGCTTCATCAACAAATCCCATAACGGTCCCGCTTCTTCCATCTTCGGCTTTTATTATTCCAGTGGTTTGAACATTTTCATTACTGAGATTGTCCAGTAACAGTTCCCCTTCTCTATCAGAGGCTACTTTACCAATCATAACGGTTTTCATCTCCAGCCTGGATAAACCTATTATGGTGTTTGCAGCACTTCCACCGCAGGATTCACTTACACTTTTTATGAATGATTCCCCATCTTCTCTGGCAATTTTATTTACCTGATAAAGCTTATCCAGATTCAAAGCACCGAAACCAACCACCTGGAAGGTCATTTAAACATCTCTCTTAAATTTATTTGGTAATCACCGAGTTGACCATTATAATTTCCAGCTGAAACCATTAAAACATCCTCATCTTCCAATACCGCCTCAATACCCGCCTTCATCGCCCCTATAACTGTATCTAGATTAATCCCGTTAATCACAATTTCCGGAATGTAGGCAACCCCTTCAGGTACCTTAGACTCTTTAAGAACGGTTTTAAGAGAGGGGCAGTAGGGATGGTTGGTGGTGGGCCCTATCCATGGATAATTGGTTTCCGGTTTAGAAGCTGCTGAGCAGATATCAAATGGTGTAACTGTCCCTTTCACTTTACCAATGGCTTCCAAAGCCCTTCTACCTGCATTTAGAACAGATTCTTTTGTTTTGCACATGTACCAGAAATTAGCACCCATTATTCCACTAGAATATCCCAGCTTTCGTTCTATCATGAAATCTGGTATGGCAATAGGGACTACTATCATTTTTCGGCCGTATAATTCTTCTTCCCATTCAAAACCATCTCCACAGTGTCCTATATGTTTCATGGTATCAATATAACCCTCTGGATTTAGTGATGCATCGAATACTCTAGTAAAGGGTTTGACTAGAATGTCCTGTCTTATTCTGTAAGATAATTCCACCTCAAACTTATCTATGTTGTTGGTGTCGTACCAGAACTGCAGGATTGCTCCATTACGACCATCTGGTGTTTCATCTCCATCAATCCAGGATTCAATTCCTCCTTCCACTCTTCCAATCACCGTACCTGGTGTGGCTGTGGCGTCGTAAGCCGATCTTTCCAGGGTCTTTTTATCATCAGCTGTGACCAGCACTCTGCAGTACATCCCAGAGAAAGCCTCGGCATAAGTATCTTCCAATCTAGATAGTTTATTCATATTTAACCTAACCCTCCAATAGACTCTCCCCGGATATTTTTTCGGTATTTTATACTTTCCTCTTTTATCTTCTTCCGATTATGTTCATCTACAATCTCTATTTGGATGTTGGATTGATTTTTATATTTAAGAGAGAGTTGTGGATCCACTGGATAATCGTAAAGTGCATGCTGTGGACTTTCTTTGAAGGCATTTATGAATTCCAAAACTTCCTCTTTACCCGCCTTGTTAAATAGATCAGCCAGTATAGATACCGGCAGGGTGTTGTCTGCCATTACTGCTATTTCTGTTTCTTTAATGGCATATTCATTCCCATTAAAGGATACTGCCAGTCCGCCTTCTTCTAATGCGTATCTTAAAGGCTGTACATCTGTTATGCTGTCACCAACATACATGAGATCTGAGGCATTGAATTTAAATCTCCCTATAATATCTTCTACTGCTATCTTTTTTCCTTCTCCCCCGATGGTTTTAACATCCTGGAATATTCTACCAATTTCCAAGTGGGGGAGTTTTTCCCAGAATATATTTTCTAGATTCTCGAAGCTGCTGTCCTTTAAAATATCTTCTCGGAGCTGTTTTATAATTTGTTCCTCTTCATCTGCTAGTGAATATTTATCTATATCTAACTGGGTTGAATAGGTATTTTCGTATGGAAATCCGGTTAGGTTACAGAGAGCCTGAATATACTGCTTATAACTGGTGCTTATGATGTAAGAAGGCATGGTGCAATATACAAACTGCAGAGTATCCCGGGCCCCAGGAATCAGGAGCAATGTATCCTCTGAAAACTTAGTGATTTCATTATTGGTTGCCCCATAAGCCTTTAAAAATGGTAATATTAATTTTAGGGTATCTCCTGCATTATATCCTGGTCTCTTTATTTCGTCAGCCAGGACGTCGTCATATTTGCTTATTATTTGAAAAAATTTCTCTCCATCTTCAATATATAATCCTGCAAGCTCAAAAGCATTATCATTAATGGTTAAGGGCCCTTCACAGTCGGTGACGAAAAATCTTCTATTCAAATTTATATCCTCCCTAAATGAACTGAAAAATAATCCCACGAGATATAATAATTATTCCTGGCTTTTTGTTTTTAATTTAATAGCATTTAAGGGGCATATTCCCTCACATTCGGCGCATAATATGCATTTATCCTCATCCACAACCAATTCATCATCTTTAAAGCTCAAAGCATCTTCTGGACAATTATTTACACATACACCGCACTGTTGGCAGGATAAGTTATCAACTATAATTTCCCCTTCTCTGGGGCCGGTGATCTTCTCTCTTGAGAAGTATATATGTCCATTTCTGGTTGTAAAATGTTCCTCTGTGATTTCTATAGCGTTGAAAGGGCATTTTTCCACACATCTGCCACAATAAACACAATCTTCCTGTATATGTATGGGAGAGGGCATATCCAATTTGATACAATCCACAGGACACTGATCTATGCAGACCCCGCAGCCGATACAGTTCTCTGCTATGATGGTCTTTTCCCTGGTTGGGGTTGTTCTTTCTATTATCTCCCCTATATCCTCTATCTCCAGTCCTTCTCCAACCATGCTCCTGATTTCATCCTTAACTATATCTGTTACGTCTTCTTCAAATTCTTCTTCCATGTGGCGGGAGCTTACATCCCGAGTTATCCTGTTGAATATGGTATTTATTTTACTGGCGTTTTTTGATAGTTTACCTGCATCTTTCTCCAGTATCTCCGATACTATTTCCATGGTTTTTATTTTGTTAAAGTTCTGAAAGGCCCTTTTCCGGGATGAATATCGTATAGCTGTGGATGGGCATACATTCATACATTCCTCACATCTGGCGCAGTATGCCGGGTTTATATAGGGAAGTTTACTTACCTCACCCACATTAATGGCACCCCGAGATGGGCATACCCTGGTGCAGGTCATACAGCCAATGCATTTTTTCTGGTTTACTACCACGGCCTTACCACCCACCACAGATCTGGGGAGTATTTCCCCATATTTTATGGCTTCAGTAGGACATACTCGGGCGCAGTAGCCGCAGCGAACGCATTTATCCTCATCAATTACACTATGCGCCTCCTCACTTCCTGTTGATTCCAGGTGTATAGCGCCGGTTTTACAGGCAGAAACACAGGCACCACATTGTCTGCATAATTTAACATTGATGTTAGGTACGTTTTCTCTGATGGGCTCAGACATGGTGGTCTTCATTTT
>JAJRAE010000053.1 GCA_028682985.1 Methanobacterium sp. | reverse complement strand
TTTTCCGTAGAGATGAAATACTTACCAAATGGAAATAAAAAAATTATAACCAACTATTTTTATTTTTTTATCGATTATTCATGAATGAAAAAATTAATTAAAAGTAAGAAATCTTTTCTGCATACCCGGTTCGATGCCAATCACCCAGTATAATAATAAAAAAGAGAAAAATAATTGTAAAATGCTTAAATATAAATTAATAGAATAAAAATTTATTCATTCATTATCTCCTTCTTTTTAGCCTGAAATTCTTCCTCTGTAATTATACCATCGTCTCTTAGTTCTGCAAATTTTCTTAGTTCATCAGCTGCTGACTTCTCACTTATTAATGGGGATTTATTTATTTTTTTAGCCTGATCAACTTTTTTGCTCAGATTTTTAAAGAATGGCTCTAGCTTATGAGCTTTATTCTTTCTTATGGTGAACTGACCGCTATTAGTGTATATTTGAATAGCTCCTGGTGTTAGAAGCACTTTTTTATCCAGATCAACTGTGGTGATATCCTCATATCGGATATGCTTTTCTCCCCTATCTGATTCTCCTAAGAAACTCTTTTTTTTAATAACCAGTTTATCTTCTGTTAGGGTGACTGTGGCCTGCTGCATATCAGTAGAATGTTGCCCGCTGAATCCGACCCTCTCTTCTGTAATCATCCCATTGATGGAAAGCCCATCACCAGGAGAGGAGGGTCCTGTTTCATGGCTTTCAGTGGCTTTATTAATAAACCCACCTATTCCTTCCATTATATCTTTACCGGTGTCCATAAGGCTCTCTACAGGATCTTCCTTTTTAGTAGTGGCTTTTTTGTTAGTAGATATTTTGATTTTAGATTCCTTTGATGTACTGGATTTGGAACCTTGAATTTCTTCTAAATTTTGATTTTGAGTTTCAGCTGTTACTTCCGATTCATCTGGAAGAGGAGTTCCACATTCTTTACAGAATTTATTCTCCGGAGAATTTGTTGTTGAGCATTTTGGACATTCTTTATCTTCAACCATTCTATCTACCTATTAAATAATTTTTTTAAATAATTGTTATTAATTTATCTCTGTGATTAATATTATTTTCACAAACCCAATAAAAATTCTTTAAGGAATATTCATTTACTTCTATTATATAGTATACTGGATAGTATAGCACTTATAACCACTACCACTGCTGCTAGGAAGTATATCCAGACCATTAAATCCAGTGGGCTGGTTTCTACCCAAATTATAATATAGGACAACCCTAACCCATATAATACTGTGTATAGGCCTTTTTTAATTTTCTGCAGATAATGGATGAGTTCCAGTATTATTCCAAAGAAGAGCATCTGAATTCCTAAGCCGACATATCCAAACTCCAGAATAGCAGGTCCAAATAAAGTGGCTGTAATAGAGCTATTTGTATGAAGGACCTGTTGACCCAGCACCAATCTAGGATCCATGGAACTTAAAAAACCAGTTAAAACGGTATAGGATATGAGGCCGGAGGTATGATGGGGGAGGTTTACAATCAGATCCAGAATATGAAGGGTATAGCCTGCTCTGATGAAGATAAGACTTAACGCATTTTCCTGCCAGTGCTGCCATTCAATGGAAATAGCCGCCACATATCCCATTATAAGACCGATGAAGATTATGGCCGGTACCAGGATTAGGAAATATTCCCTTTTTTTGCTCTGGGTATAATAAACTGTGATTAAAATGGTTAAAATAATTCCAACTATCAACGCACGGTAGCCGGTCAGTGCAAACACCAGAACACCAAGAGCTACCAATAAGAAGTATTTGTTCCGGTTCCATTTGACCAGTAATACATTAATAGAAAGAATAAATAGCAGATAAGCGAGTATAGTAACCATATTATAGGCAGAAGCTTTGAGATATCCGCTGAATATGGGGATCCCACCCATAAGTACGAGATTTACTATCTGTAAAGCTATTGAAAATATAACCCAAAATAACACACCATTTTTAGTGTAATTAGGATGTTTTTCAATATAATCAAGAAAAGTGTTTATACCTAAACTTTTATCTGAAAAGACATTTCTTTCAATAATCTTAGCAAATAAATAGCCACCGAGAAAGGTTAAAATCCCAAAAAGGACATAAATGTAGGTAATATTTGAAACCGATGGCAGGCCCTTCATGTGTAATTGTAAACAAATAAATCCAAAAAACAGGTAAAAAAGGATGATCACCACTACCACTAAAGGAGAAAACAGATCAATTCCTTTTACTTCCATAGATTAATTATGTGGGCATAAATTAATATGTATTGATTTATACTTTTTTAGAACATTTTTCCCCTAGATAATCTAAAATTATTCTTCTAAAATCCAGGACATGAAGGAATGCAAAACTAATACTATTAGAAAAGGTACAAATATAAGTGTATGAATTTTAAATGCCAAATCCTTACTTAAAAGACCCAGAGTAACGGAATTAATTATTTGATAATAGACAATACCTAATCCGGATATAATTACCAATAGAACTAGAATAATAAGGGCGAAATGCACTATTTTTTTAAATTTAATTTTATTTGAGGTAGTTTTGATCTAAATCACCACTATCTGAGTATCCTCTGCTTTCCCAGTAACCTTGATAACTGCTGTTGTTGGTAATCTCGATTTTAGTAATCCATTTTATCCATTTATACCCCCATTTAGTCTCAGGAACTAATTGAAAGGGGTATCCGCGCTCTGGAGGTATGGTGGCATTGTTCATCTTGTAAGCCATGATTATCTGGTTGCTCCGCAGATATTCGAGGGGAAATGAGGTTGAATAATTATCATAGGCATAAAAAATCACAGTATTTGAGCCGTTAAGTGGTTTAGAATCATTAATCAGATCATAGATAAGTATGCCTTTCCATAGGATAGTTGCATCCCAACCCTCTACACAGTGAAGTGTAACCACTTTTTCATAGCTTTGACGATTTATAACCTCATCATAGGTGTAATTACGGGGATTTTCAACCATTCCAGTAACTTCTAAGTGGTAATTTGATGAATTTATATACTGGGGGCCTTTTATAGAATTCTCACGGAAATCATTTACAGAAGAAAGTTTCTGGCCCTGATAATCTCTAACTTCCACCGTATCAAGTTTAATTGATTGTGTTTTTTGATATTCAGCCCAGATAAAAGTAATAGAAATTATTATAATTATAAAAATCAGAATTAAAACTTTACTTCTCATGGAAATCCACATGTAATATTTATTTCTGAGACTATTTGTATTTTTTACTAATTTGTATAAATCTATTAAAAAAAAAATTAAATAATATAATCACTTTTTTTTTTGAGTCTATGTGGTTAATACTTGAATTAATCCCTTGGCGTTTACGTTTACAATTAAAATACCTTTTATGTCGGTATTGTTAAAGGTGAAGTTCTCAGTTATTGGGTTGGTTTCATTTGCCAA
>JAJRAE010000175.1 GCA_028682985.1 Methanobacterium sp. | reverse complement strand
AATGGTTATCATGCTATAAATCTTTCAGGTTTTTATGATTAAAATAAAGGTTAATTGAATTATTTAATTGTTTATGAACATTGTTGTTTATTAAAGATAATTTTTTACTTATGAATTAAGGTCGAAAAACATCAAATTTTTTGGGTCGTATTAGTGATTTAATACTGGTGGATTCATTTTTTAGACTTTCTGGATACATCACTCCCCGTATTAAAACTACAGGTATGCCTTCATCTGCCTGGCCCATTACTATAGATGCTGCTGCTGATAGTTCATCAGCCACAGCTATGGCGGTGGTTTTAAGTTCACGGTTGTACAAGTCTTTTTCGCCACTTCTATCCCACACGGGTTCCAGGCCTGATATGCCTATGGCCACGCCCACAGCGCCTTCACGGAAAGCACGGCCCTGAGTATCTGATATTATAACAACTACTTCTTTATTAGTATGTTTTTTTATTTTATCCCGGATTATTGCAGCGCTTTTGTCAGGATTAACTGGTATTGGGGTGGCTTGGCCATCATCCACGTTGGATTCATCTATACCGGCATTGGCACATACAAATCCATGTTGGGTCTCGGAGATTATAAAATCAGGCCCCACCTTAATGACTTCCACTGATTCCTGAAGTATGGCCTCCACTATTTTAGGGTCTTTACCGGTTTTATCAGCCAATTTTAAGGCTTCACTGCTGGGTTCAAGTTCGTGGAGATGTATAAAGTGACCTTCTGCTTTAGCTACCGCTGTTTCTGCAACAACCAGTACATCATTTATCTTGAATTTAATATCCATTTCCTGTATTGCTTTAAGTATTAATTCCGCTAGTTTATCTCCCTTTTTTATTAGGGGTATTCCAGTTACTCCTATTATTTCCAGATTCATTTTGGATCTTAATTTTTTATCAGTACAAGACTGATTCACTTGCCTTTATATAAAACTGATATCCCACTTTTTACTGCCAAATATGGCTGCTGAGGTTATGGGGTTGGTGAATTCGGCAAATTTACCCTTATTTAGTATGAATTCAGCTGCTTCATAGGAATCATTAGCTTTAAATTCCACTTCGTTGGGGCTGGTGTGTTCATAGGTAGCGATGTAGGCGGATTTGTTTTCTGGAACCTTCTCAACTATTAAGCTTTCATGGGTCACGATTCCCAGGTAGGCATCTCCATCCAGGGTAACCGCTCCTGCGATTCGGGGGGTATTGTAATCATCCTTCTCATAGTCCATGGTCATCAGTGATAAACCCAGTGCATCCCTGATACCCATTCCAGATGCTATTTTTTCGGCGATTACGTCAGTATGAGAACCATTAGACACAACTGCCACATTTCCCACTATCTTTATACAATTATAGGCGATGTAAGGGTTTTTAAAAACATCTGTCTCAAAACCTTCCTTGGGGACTATAGCCACCCGGTCATCATATCCCTTGGTCATTCTATTAGGAAAGGAACGACTGGAAACACGGTAAGCCGCGAATTTTCCCTTATCAGTACTTCCAACTGCCAGTATTCTACCCAGATACATTTTCTTATTCTCCATTATTTTATTTTTTTTTAAAAAACAAGATGAATTATAAACATATTATATTACGATAATTTTTCTTCTAATCTATTAACTGTAGCCCATGATTTTCGCACGAACTCCGGTAAATCGTTATGGGTGTTTTTTAGAAATTCAATGGTTTTGGGGTCACTGGGATAACCAGATCCTACATCCTTAAACTTCTTCCTAATTTTGGCAAGATCCAGATCTCTTTCCACCTTGGCCACGATGGATGCTGCAGCTACCACCACGTATTTATCTTCAGCATTATGTTCAGTGACCACTTTTAATTCGGGGAAGAAGCTTTCCAGTTCATTTCTGAAACGCTCAGGTTTAACATCAAAACAATCTACATAACAGGCATGGGCATCTGATTTGCCTATAATTTTTCTCATACCGATCTTCTCTATCTCGTTGAGATTTACTTCATTGGCTCGTAATAGATCAATATCCTGGGCTGTGATTTTAACCAGATGATAATCGGTGATCTTTTTAATCTTCCGGGAAAGAACCACTCTTTTTTTAGGTGATACTCGTTTAGAATCCTTTACTTTTAATCTTTCCAGGAATTTAATTCTATCTTCCTCAATTTCAACTCCACAGATTACCAAGGGACCTAAAACCGATCCACGACCTGCTTCATCTATTCCTACAACTTTCATTTTCCTCCAAATAAAAAGTATAATAATTGGGGGATATGTACCTTACTAAAAAATTAATGTAAAGATTTATCTCAATTTTAAAAAATAAATCTGTTATTCGGAGGTTTACATAATTAAATTTTTTTCTAGTTAAATTTAAAAAAGATTTAAATCCATTTTAAAATAAAAGAAAGGTTAAAAATAGTATTAAATTAATAAAAAAAGGAATTATAGGAAATTAGATTTATTTCATTGCTTTTAATCTAACTTCTGGTTCCAATGCACGGGGTTCTGCTGCGACTATGGCTGCTCCTTTAGCAACTACAGTCATGGGGTCGTCAGAGATTTCGACTGGCACTCCCACTTCTTCAAATATTCTTTCTTTAAGCCCTTTAAGTTGGGAGGTTCCTCCTACAACTATTGTCCGGTTGTACACACCGGAAATCAGTTCAGGGGACATTCTTTTCAGAACATTGGATAGGGCTTTAATTAATTCCACAATTATAGGCTCTGCAGCGTCAGCTACCAGGTTTGAGTCAATTTCTACTTTCTGTGGCTTGTTGGTTTCCATGGATTTACCAATGGCATGGGTTATGGTGGGTTTCATATCAGTTTTGGAATGAACCATTCCTACATCTATCTTAGCTTTCTCTGCTTCATGCATTCCTATTTCCACTTTGAACTTTTCTTTAACCTTGGTTATGATGTTATCATCGACATTGTCTCCACCCTGTCTGATGGTTTCTATATCGGTGATTCCACCTAGAGAGATTACCACTATATCACTGGAACCAGCACCTAAATCAATGACCATGGTACCTGATGCATCGGCGATGGGTAGGCCTGCTCCTATGGCAGCAGCTAAACCTTCACTAATAACCAGGACAAAGTTGGCACCTGCTTCTTCGCCTATTTCTTCCACAGCTTTTTTCTCCACTTCAGAGGCATCTCCGGGAATGCCGATTACTATACGGTCCATGTTTTCCATGGAATCTGCAGATCCCTGTTCCATGGCGTATACCAGTAGTGCTTTTGCTTGTGCGATGCTTTCTATAACTCCCATTCTGAGAGGTCTTACAGCTATGATATCTTCTGGAGTTCTTCCCAGCATGGCCTTGGCATCTTCTCCCACTGCCAGTACATAGGATGGTTCTTCTTTTTTCACAGCTACTACTGATGGTATTTTAAATAGGTCAAATTTATCCCCGGATGGTTTAGCCACCACGGTGTTGAGTGTTCCTAAATCTATGCCCAATGTATTGTGTCGGGCTTGTTTCTTATTATCTTCATCTTTTTCTGGTTTACCAAAAAGGTGCAATATTTCAATCCTCCTTCAAAAATTTGTCGAATTCTATAAAGAATAATTTATTTCTACGGGAAAGTTCTTTTATTCCCGGAATATTGTCTTTATGAGTTGAAATTAAAACAGTGGATAATGCCACGTCCGCCACTTTAAAGAGGGGGTCTATGGTTTTCCTCAAAATTGAGGGCATTTTATTGGTTAGGGAAACATCAGTTTCTATGAATCCAGTTGTTTTGTCCTCTAATAAAAATTTGTAGTCCAGTCGACGTTTTTCACCGTCTCCCATGAATTTCTTGATGTGGTTGTCCATCCCTACAAGAAGGAAAAGGTTTGGTTCATTTTTAGTGTAATAAGGGGCTATTTTTAGGTAGGCTCCGCCCTGTTCTTTACTTATTAATGATAAATCTCTGATCTTATTTTCATCACCGTAAAGCATTAAAAAATCAAATTTCTGGGTTATAAAAGATTCTCTGCTGGATACATGTTCTCGGCACAGTATGCTAACCCTTTCTTTGTTTAAAATGGCTTCGTAAGATACGTTATTTATCATCTCTTCACTACCCGCTATAACGCACCAGATTTTATCCGCGTCTTGCATGGTGGAGACTTTAGCCGCTTTTCTGAGGGTTTTAATCTTATTTTCTATCATTAAATGTTCACTTCGTAGTGTATTCTGGTAAAATAGGTTAAAAGGATAAAAGATTTGTTGTAATCTATTTTTTTCATGAATAAATGCAACGATTTTACTGGTATAAATAATCTAGTAATTATTAATGTTATAATATTATATAAAAGATATATTTTTATATGTTATTCTAGTTTTCATTAATAAACTTTTATCTTTAAGCAAATAGTTGTTTATTAATTCCCGACTTTATATGTGATATCCAAATTTTTTGTGATTAAAATTTTTTATATTTTAGGAAATTTTTTATCAAATTTCAATAAAATGGGATTATTCTCAATTTTTAATTAAAGAAAGGTCTCACTATTTAAATATGAGAAAGTTTAATAGCGAATTAAGATATTTAAAAATAGTGAGTTATTATAATGAATATTAAAGAATATATGGCTCTTGCCGATATTGTTTCCTTGCTAAACGCTTCTTTTGGATTTTTAGCCATAATAATGGTTATTAAAGGCGATTTAAGTCTTGCAGCGATGTTTATTCTTATTGCAGTTATATTTGATTCTGTAGATGGATGGGTTGCCCGCAAGTCAAAAAGAGTTGATCAGTTTGGATTTGGAAAAAATATTGACTCCATATGTGATGTGATTTCATTTGGTGTTGCACCGGGAATGCTTTTGTATGCAGCATCCACATCCTACTTTATCCCATACATTAATATACTAGTAGCTCTTTTAATAGTATTATGTGGGATTTT
>JAJRAE010000090.1 GCA_028682985.1 Methanobacterium sp. | reverse complement strand
GAAAATAGAGTACATCCTAATAGGAGTAACCACTATGGCCCCATTCATCTTAATCGGATTGTTGGCCTTATTATCTAATACAAAAAAAGAGTGATAATAGGAATTTTTAAAATTGAGGGGCTAAAGTAAATAAAACTAAATAACATTTAATTGGGTGAAAACATATGATTAACATCAGTCTTTTGATTGGTTTATTGATAATCCTAGCTGCAATCCTGATATCCTTATTATCTGGCCGGTTTAATCTTAATAAACAATTCTATGTTAAACTGTATTTTGCTCTATTTATAATCACATCATTGTGCAGCTTACTATCCTTAACTTCAATATCCATTTTCATTTTAATTGGATCCTTATCATTCTTCTTTACCTTCGGTTTTGTATTGCTGCATTCTTCAGAAGTTCTGGGAAACAAGAAAATGGTGATATTTTTTACTATTGCTCTTCTTTTCGGGCTGTTTTCTGAGGTTATCAGTGTTAAATATGGATACATCTATGGCCAGTATTATTATAATTCTCCCTTCTTCTTTGGTCTGGTCGCGTTTACCATCCCATTTTTATGGGCTGTGGTGATATACAGCAGTTACACCTTAACAAATCTATTTTTATTTGGATTCGGCGGTGAAAAACCTAAGAAAACAGATAAATTATGGTATTTTATTTGCCTCCTGATTTTAATATCATCCATCGGCGGTTTAATAGCCCTAAATCTGGACATGTTTGTGGACCCGGTAACTGTCTCTGCACCTGTACCAGACTGGGTTTGGATTGGAGGTGGCCCTTATTTTGGTATACCTATTAGTAATTTCATTGGATGGTTTTTGGTTGCTGGTCTTGCTATTCTGATTTTCAGATTATATGAAGCTTTTTCACCATCAGATGATTCAATAGCAATGAATATTCCATTGAATCTGTATATCATCATCATTTACGTCTATTACTTTATATCTAACGCGGTTAAAGCATTTATGCTAGGAAAGGTTGAATATATATTGATAGGCACTGCAACTATGATCCCATTTATTATAATAGGATTATTGGCCCTAATGTTAATTAAGAAAAATAACGACTCCTTAAAACTCAATTCAAAATAAAAAAATGAATAGTGATGAAATATGATTAGTATAGGTCTTATAATCGGTTTATTGATAATTCTAGCAGCAATTTTAATAGCGGCATTATCAAAGCCTTTAAATCTTAATAAACACTTTTATGTTAAACTTTTTTTTGCTTTATTAGTATTAACCACTTTAAGTAGTTTATTTTCCTATTTCATCCAAATATCTGTTTTAGGCCTGGCCGGGTCTTTATTTTTCTTCTTTACAATTGCTTTTGTTATATTACACTCTTCAGAGGCCCTTGGGAATAAAAAAGCTGCCATATTCTTAATTATAGCTTTTATATTTGGCCTGTTTTCTGAGGCGATAGCTGTTCAATTAGGGGCGTATTATTACACCATTCCTACCTTTTTCTTTGGTTTAGTGCCGTTTGCAACCCCAATTTCCTGGGTTATTCTGATATACGTCAGTTATATGTTAACTGATTTATTTTTATTCGGATTTGGCGGTAAAAAACCAAAGAAAACTGATAATATATGGTATTTTGTGGGTATGATAATTTTACTATCATCTATCAGCGGATTTATAACAGTTAATTTAGATATGATCCTGGATCCGGTTTCTGTAGCTCCAAGTGTGGCACAATGGATCTATATTGGAGGCGGACCCTACTTTAACGTGCCTTTAAGTAATTTCCTGACGTGGTTCGTAATAACTGTGCTTGTTATATTAATTTTTAGATTCTATGAAGCATTCTCCATCAAAGAAGATTCCCATCCAGAATTAAAAACCTACTGGTATATAATAATTATTTACATATTTTTCTACCTATTTAATGCCGTTAAAGCATATAGCTTAGGAAAAATAGAACTTATACTTATAGGCACCACCACTATGGCCCCTTTTATCCTAATTGGACTTCTGGCGATATTGTTAAATAATAAGAGGAGAAGATTAAGATGATAAAAACAATGGAAGGCCTATTTCGGGCTGCAAGGATGTTCCCATATTTAAATAATTTAATTATGGTATTTCCCTTTTACATGATTTTATTTGTGAATGGATACATAAATTCAGCTTATTCATTACTTTTAGTATTGCCATTCATTGGGGCAATAACCGCCGGATTTATGTATAACACCATATGCGACGCTCCCTTCGACCCTAAAAGTAAAAATCCAATAACCAGAGGAGATATTACAGAGAAAACCACCAGAAAGGGGATAATATTATCCATTATAGTCTCTCTACTGCTCTTCGTATTATTTTATAAATCTTATCAGGCTTTTATACTCTTCTCGCTCTATATTTTCCTCTGGTTTGCCTACAGCGGTTTTAAAATAAGATTTAAGGAAACATTTTTAGGACCGTTTATTGCTTCCTTTATGGGATTCCTTATACCCTTCATTCTTCTTGTAAATTTTAATTTCTTTAATTATCCTTCGATTTTACTGCTCATCAGTTATTTTTTGATATATCTGGCCCATGAAATCAAACACACCGTGGTTGATTATGATGAGGACAAAGTAAATAATATTAAAACATTTGCTGTGATAGTAGGCAGAGGTTTTTCATCTATAATAGAATATCTTTTACTAATAATATCAACAGTTCTTTTACTGGTGAGTTCTTATTCCATAGGAAATGCTGAAATATTCAACATCATATTCGCATTCTTGTTTTTATTTTCAATAATCTCTTCCGTTGTATATGGATTTAAAAACAAGTTTGCAGTAAAGGAATATATATTTAACGCCCTTCCCTATATGTTAATTAAAATATTTATCATAGTATACGCCGGTCTGGTGTTCGGTCTTCCCGGTTTATTGATATTATTCCTGATTTGGTTGTCTTTATTAGACAAATATGGAACCTGGTGATGGTTTATTAAATTTACCCAATTATTTAATGAATGCCCGGATAGGAGGTAATAATAATTCTTAAGTGTAAAATTTGTGGAAATGTTGAGGAGAATAAAATCTTCCAGACTAAAGAGATGATGTTTGGAACTGAGGAATTATTCGATTATTTCGAATGCCATAACTGCGGCTGCCTTCAAATCATCAGCATCCCCACTAATATAGACTATTATTATTCAATTGATGATTATTATTCCTTTAGTAAAGTAAAAAGTGTGAGAAACAGGTTAACCAGATATTTCCGGATTAAAAGAAATGAATATCTACTTTTTAACAAAGGCAGATTAGGAAAACTTGTAAATAAAGTTTTCCCTCATCCTGGTGATTCCATATTTAATGTTTTAAAAAATATTGAACTAAAAAAGGATTATAAAGTATTAGATGTGGGCTGTGGTACCGGGGCGCTTTTATATTACTTAAATGAATTAGGGTTTAAAGATTTAACCGGAATTGATCCCTATCTGGCAGATGAAATTATAAGCGAAGACCTGAAAATCTGCAGGATATCAATACAGGATATTCCTGACCAGGCGAAATTTGATCTTATTATTTTCAACCATTCATTTGAACACTTACAGTACCCACATGAGACCATTTTAAAGCTTTCAAAAATATTATCTGATAAGGGATTGTGCATCATCAGGATGCCGGTAAAAAATGATTACATATGGAATTTATATGGAGTCAACTGGGTGCAGATAGATGCCCCCCGTCATTTTTATATTCACACAATCCATAGTTTCCAGATCCTGCTTGATAAGTCAGGTTTAGAAATTCATGATGTGGTATATGATTCCAGTGAATTTCAATTCTATGCCAGTGAACAGATCAAGAAGGGCATACCACTACTATCTGAAAAATCCTATTTAATAAATCCTACAAAGAGTATTTTCACCACCAAAGAAATCCAGGAATACAGAAATAAAGCCCAGAAATTAAATAATGAAAACATGGGAGATCAGGCCATATTTTTCATTAAAACGGAATGATCTAAAATTAAAGGTTATATAATGACCAGTCCATTAATTTCCATTATCACCCCCACCTATAACCATGCTAAATACATCAAGACATGCATAGACAGCGTTTTAGCTCAGGATTATTCCGTTTGGGAGCAGATAATTATTGACGACGGGTCAACAGATAACACCGGAGACTTAATCACGGAATATGATGATGAAAGAATAATCTACATCAAACAAGAGAACACCGGCATCTCAAATCTTGATAAAACCTATAATAAAGCCCTTAATTTGTCTGAAGGAGAATACATTGCAGTGTTAGAGGGAGATGATTACTGGCCCCATTATAAACTAGGAGAGCAGATAAAATCCTTCAAAAACCCGGATACGGTTTTAAGCTGGGGAAATGCCCAAGTTGTGGATGTTGACGGTAAAAGTGAAAGGCTTTTTCATGAACCAGGTTCCTTTCTGGAAATATTACTAAAAAGTGAAGCCTTAGATAGATTATTACTCAAGAATTTCATACCAGCCTGCACCGTCCTATGCAGGAAAAAACCCTTATTAGAGATGGGTGGCTTTAAACAGACCAATAATTCTCCTT
>JAJRAE010000049.1 GCA_028682985.1 Methanobacterium sp. | reverse complement strand
TTTAGAGGATTAAATTACCCTTGGATGTGAATATTTATTTTAACTGTAAAAATTAGTGGAGGTATTGGAAATCAATTATTTCAATATGCCTTTGGTCGCAGCTTAAGCCATGATTTAGGCACTAAATTATATCTTGATCTATCATGGTTTGATCAAGAATATGTAAAACGGACAAGGCATGCTTTTTATGTTCTGGAAAATTTTAATATTAACAAAAAAATTGAAACTATAAAATGTCCAAATGATGTTAAAGATGATTCATTTATAAATTATTACATAGAAGAATCTTTCAAAGAAATTACAGGTTTCCCATCTCAAAGCAATATTAACAAACTAAAATTTCCAGCTTATTTTGATGGATATTGGCAGCAAGAGAAATATTTTAAAAATATTGAAAAGATTGTCCGCGATGAATTACAATTTAAGATCCAAATTAAAGGAAAGAATAAAAAAGTTGCTCGAGACATTTTAGACTATAATTCTGTGGCTGTCCATATCAGAAGGGGAGACTATCATTTTCATTCAAAATTTGGTATGTGCGGGGTTGATTACTACAAAAGAGCTGTATCTTTTATTAAGAAACATGTTGAAAATCCTAAATTTTTTATTTTTTCTAATGATCATCATTGGGTTGAGAATCACATCCATATTCCCCATCCAACTTATCGAGTCAAACATAATGATGTTGAAAAAGGATTGGAAGATCTATATTTAATGGCTTTATGTAATCATTTCATTATTGCAAATAGCTCTTTTAGCTGGTGGGGTGCTTGGCTATCCAGAAATGAAGATAAAATAGTAACTACCCCTAATCCCTGGTTTATTAGTCGTCAACCTAATTTTATAAACATTAATCAGGCCGAACATTACCATCCCATACGAAACGATTACTATAATGTATTCAACGAATCAAACCAGGTTATCTTTCGTTTGAACCCATCTGAATACTCATCGAGTTTTATATCAACAGAAAACGTGGAATTGAAAGCTTATAATAATCAACTAAATATCCATACTTTAGAGGACAAATCTGAGTTATTTTTAAGTGATATACATAAATTTGATGAACATAATGATGTAATATTTAAATTATCCTTAAAAGGATCATCAGATGATTTAATACAATTATTATATTACACCAACGAACATCCTTCCACCTATAATATTAAAAACCGTTTTTATACCTGTTATTATGAAAATGAAAATGTAGAAATGTATATCCATCTGCCAAAAGATGCTTTTTTAACTGATTTGAAGATTTTACCTTCATCAAATAAAGATACTAATATACTCATTAAAGATTTGGAATTTCGTGAAGTAAAAAATTCAGCGTTATTTCCAGAAAACAATTCACCTATCCTAATTAAATCTGACCCAGATAATGGAGCGATAGATGTTGCAAGGAATAAGGAGATAAAAGTATTCTTCAACGAGCAAATAAAAATAGGATCTAATTACTGGATCGATTTAAAAGACCATACAGGAAACTCGGTAAACATTAAGAAAAGCATAAAAGGTAAAGTGTTAACCATAAAACATCCTGATCTGGAGAATAACACTAAATACATCTTATATATGCATACAGGAGCATTAACCGGATTAGAAGGCCAGCCGGTAGCACCTGGAGTAATAAAATTCACCACAGCTACGCATGGAAATAATTCTATAATATTAAATTCCCTTTATGAAAAAATTACTAGAATCAGGCCTAGAAAAAAAGTTGATTGACTTTCCCTATACAGTTTATTTATCATAATTATTTTCCTTTTATAGAATATTTTAATTACCATCTAGTATTATCACCCATTTTTTGCCTATTATTTGATTTTCCCACTATTTAGAAAATATGATTAATTCTTTTATATTTATTAAAATAAGTAAATATTTACCTGTGTAATCAGAATGGGTGATTAATGAAATTTACATCCTTAGAAAATCCGGATTTACCGGAATGTTACCATCTATTAAAAGGAGCTCTTTTAAAAAGGGCCTTAATAATAATTGTAGGCTGCTCAAGAATATTCTATGAGGGAAGAGCTAAAAGCAAGCTGGAATGGGGTGATCGTACCATAATGATTAAGGAAGACGGTTCCTTCCTGGTACACCAGCACCATAAATTAGAACCAGTTAACTGGCAGCCTCCTAAATCAAAATTCACAGTGGAAATCGATGATGGGAAGATCATACTAAGGGGTTCCCGCAGAAACCCCCCAGAATCACTGCAGGTGGAGATCTGTAAAATTTACCTGGCCAGCTACTTCCAGGGTAAAGATACCAGATCACTGGAATTAGTGGGATACGAGGCAGATATGGGGGACTTAATTATTAACAACCCTGATATTATTGAGGAAGGATTCAGACCAACCAGCCGGGAGTACGCTGTTAGCAGCGGCTTTATTGACATACTGGGCAAGGATAAAGATGGAAAGTTGATGATCCTGGAACTTAAAAGCAGACGGGCTGGTGTGAACGCCGCTAAACAGCTTGCAAGATATATCCAGGACTTTGAAGATCATAAAAATAAGGTGAGAGGTGTTCTGGTAGCTCCCTCTATTACAGAGGAAGCACTGGAAATACTAGAGGAAAAGGAGCTGGAGTTCATATCTCTGGAGCCGCCCATGGAACTTAAAGACCAGAAGGTAATGACC
>JAJRAE010000228.1 GCA_028682985.1 Methanobacterium sp. | reverse complement strand
CTTCCATGGGGTACGTTCAGATCACAGTCCAGACAGGGTATTATTCTCTTAGCTAGCATAAATTAAATTCCTTAAAGTTTTGATAATTCTATTAACTGTCATAATATATATCCTTCGTTACAAGAAGATTTAAGAATTACATCTAAACTTTTAATCAATATCTAAAACTGAACATGTTAAGGTGACATAAATGAAAAAATCAAAACAACTCCCCAATTACCAGGATGTAACTAAATTCCACGGACACGAGTGCCCCGGGACAGCCATTGGATACCGGGCAGGTGAAATAGCTGTTAAAGAACTTAGTACAGGCAGGGCAGTGGATGAGGAGTTCCTGGCGATAGTGGAAAATGACAGCTGCAGTTTGGATGCCATCCAGGTTGTAACCGGATGCACCATGGGTAAAGGAAACCTGATATTTAAAGATCACGGGAAACAGGTTTATACATTCATGAACAGGAAAACTGGAGGGGCCATAAGAATTTCTTTGAAAATTGATTTAGGAACCATCAACCCCCAATTTTCTGAAGCTAGATTGAAAGCATCCTCTAACACAGCTGATGAATTAGATAAAAAAGAATTTGAAAAACAGAAGGATATTTTAAATAAGAAAGTCTTAGAAATGCCTGCAGAAAAACTGTTTAAAATTGAAAAAGTGAAATTAGAAACACCAGAAAAGGCCAGTATCTACCCATCAGTTAAATGCGCTGAATGTGGTGAGCTGGTTTCTGAACACCGAGCCCGGGTTAAAGAGGGGCAAATAGTCTGCATACCCTGTTTTGAGGAATAAAATATATTCCTTTTTTTCCATAAATTTTATAACCTTGAACCAACAGCTATTTGTATTGAATAATCAAATAAAAAAAATCCTGAAATTAAATTCTTTCTAGATGGGCCTGTAGTCTAGCCAGGAATATGACGTGGGACTTCGGATCCCAAGGTCGGGGGTTCAAATCCCCCCAGGTCCGCATTCAACACTTATTATAAAAAAAATTTTAAGAAAGTTTTTTTAATTCCTTACCAGATCCACCATTCCATCTGGTCTTTTCTCCATCTGTTCTTGATTAATCAGATCAGTGATAACTCCATTAATTCTTCTAGTAGCTGGTCCACGTGCTATTTTCGCACCAAAAAGCTTCACCACTTCTCTAACCAGATCATCGGGAAGGGTGGCGTACTGAGATTTAAGTACCATAATAACCGCTTCAGCTATCTCTTCTTGGCTGATGAGCTCCATATTAACCTTTTGTTTGCCTGTGCGCCGTCTTACCATTATGGGCGCGTCTTTATAATATAGGAAGTCTCCTTTTCTAATAATCTGACCATCCTGTAAGGCCAGTTCGACTGCTTTTTTCATGATGGTCTGCACACGACGACCGGCTCGGCTTAATCCCCAGTGTATCCTGATTCGTTTAACAACTTCATCATAGTGGATAGGACCTTCATCTTGAACTACACATATCACAGCCCGGGCAACATCACCCACCGGCTGATTATGAAGCTCCTCAGAGGTTTGGAAATTTTCATCAAGGTTACATAAATGGTATGAGGCCAGTTCCTCTAACGAATTCTCTATTCTAGAGGGAATACCATCAGCAGAAGGTGTTTTTGTTTCTATATTTATTTCATTTTCTAGAACATCAAATTCAGATGCAGGGGATTCATTTTTTTCTTTTTCATCATTTGATGGGGTTAATGTTATTTCAGATCTTAATACCTCTACATCCATTCGGGATGGTGCTGTTTCATCTTCAGATTCTTTTATACTATCCTGGATGATTTGATCTTCATCCCCTACGGGCGGTATGAATTCTAATTCAGCTCTTTCTTCATCTAGAAGTTCTTCTATGTGTTCTAATAGTCGCTTTTGGATTTCGGCACGGTTGCGGTACCAGTCTGGAGACCATAGTTGATATAAATTCCATCCCAGTCCCTTCAGTATCTGCTGTCTAAGCCGGTCCCGGTCCCGGGCCACCCGGCTGCTCTGGTATATGGGTCCGTCACAGGTGATTCCCACCAGATAACGTTCGGGAAATTCCGGGTCCACCACAGCTAGATCCACTCTGAATCCGGCGCATCCAACCTGGTTGTGTACTTCATATCCCTGTTTGCTTAAAAATTCCAGTAGGGCCTCTTCAAATGCTGTTTCATTACTTTTAGGAAATTTATCAGACTGTTTTAGATTTTTATTTTCAGCATATTCCAGGAACACTTTCAGTGCTCGGAGGCCGAATGGGGAGTTGCTGGATAGTTTTAGGTCCCGTCCACGGAAATTGGAGAAAATAATGCATTTCTCTCTGGCTCGGGTCATAAGCACATTTAAACGTCTTTCTCCCCCGTCTTGATTTACTGGCCCGAAGTTTTGGCTTAATCTACCTGTTGAATCGAATCCGTACCCGACACTTACCAGTATAACATCTCTTTCATCTCCCTGTATGGTTTCCAGGTTTTTAACAAAGAAATGTTCTTCCTGATTCCTGTTGAAATATTTCTCCATTTTAGGATGTAATTTAAGCTGTAATTCCAGTTCTTCTAGAATGGCCTGCTGCTGGCGTACATTGAAAGTACCCACACCTAAACTCTTTGCATCACCATACTTCTGATAATGTTCGAAAACAGTTTTTATAACCTGTTTGGCCTCTTCATGGTTGGTGGCTGTTTTACCCCGGTCATAAACAGTATCCGGTAGGTGGATTAGTTTCAGTCCCAGTTCCTCTGCATCCTGGCTGGGGGAGGGATAGACCAGGAGGTGGTTGTCATAAAACTCCTGGTTGGAAACAGCTATAAGAGATTCATGACGACTTCGGTAGTGCCAGCGAAGCATCTTAGAGGGGAAGCTTCTCTTGGTAAGATGCAGTATGCTTTCCATATCCGCCAGCACAGCTAGGTCGTAATCTTCACTTTCCACATCGATAAGTATGTCAAAAAAAGTGGTGGGGGGCAACTGTCGCGTATCACCCATAATAACCGCATATTTGGCTCTTAAAAGTGCACCCAGGGCATCTTCTGGTTTGACCTGACTGGCCTCATCAAAGATAACGTAGTCGAATCTATGGTTTTTAACACTGTAAGGCTCAAGATATTGGGCTATGGAGAGGGGGCTCATCATGAAGCAGGGATTTATGGTCTGGATTAGTCCTCCGCATATGGATAACAATTTCCGGATGGGCATATGCCCCCGTTTACGAGAGAATTCACTTTTTAGAACACCTAGTTCTGAGCGGGGTGAGGCGTTGCTTGATAGGGAGGGACGTTTATCATATAATTTTTCAGCTATTCTGAAGCGGTTTAATTTTATTATCTTATCATCCAACTCCTTAAATTCTTCGATTCTCTTTAAATGAACATCCCCCACAAAACGGGAGAGTAAAGGCTCATTCAGGAATAGTTTGCGTAATATGGAGTCTGCGAAGTTTCCCTCCAGGCATGGAATAATGTCCCGGGATTCGATTTCATCCTGGTCCATAATATCCACCAGCTTACTGCCAATGGTCTCCAGGCATTCAGCCCGGGATGAGCTGTAACGTGACCAGTTTTGTAATCCTCTCATTTCATCTTTTAATTGTTGGATCTGGCCGTCCAACTCTTCGAGCTGGCATTTTGTTATTCCCTTTCCCAGTATAGATTCCACTTTAAAATGGAGGAACTGGTCCAAGTTTTTCATTGAATTCAATAAATTATCATAATCCTGGTGTAGTTTTTGTGTTATATGTTTTAATTCCCTCTGATTTATGGAGTCCAGTATGATAAGGGTTTTTTCATCTATTCTCCCTTCTTTAAGGGCTTTCCTGAATTTGAGTATCCATTCTGATATGTTTTTTAGATTGGAGGCCTGACTTTTTTCAGCCTTCCAGTGGGATCCAAACAGTGCTCTAGCCTTTTCATTCTGGTTTCTGATTTCTTCCTGGAGTTCACGGCATCTTTTTAGTTCTTCCAGGTCTTTTAATATTTTTTCATCATCATCAGGCGGAGTTCCCACATATACTTTGCCTATCTTTTTTTTCAACTTCTTGAAATCACTGCTCAGGAATTTCAGGATCTTCTTCTTCTGCCCCTGGAATTCTTTAAGAAGGGCTGGAATATCCACTTCAAGTGCACTCTTATTAAATCTATCCAGGTCTTTGGTGATTGATTTGTATTCCTCCAGACTTTTTATGAGCTGGTAGACCTTGAGTTTATCATAATCCCAGCTGGGGTTCATTATTAAATCCCTTTCCAGGGAGGGGAATGATGATATTATCTCCACTGCCGCTATCAGGTGCTCAGTTTCTTCCAGGGTTGTGGGTATTTTAACACCGGATTTCTTAGATAGTTCCTGGGCTTTGGATTTTAATGTATTAAGAATTTGGAGAGAGCTAGTTAAGAGATTCTGTATGTGCTCTTCTTCAGCTGGTAAAATGGGGTCTGGCTGGGTTATTCTCCATGGATTGTGGGCTACTGGCTTCACCAGCCGGTACAGTTCACCCAGCTCCTTGAATTTGTTAACTGTCTGTTGCCATTCCTTTAATGAGCAATCTTCCACCTTTTCCATTGGGAAACGGGGCATCTTATGGTCTGATTTTTCGAAGTGTTCCAGGGATTTCTCTTTCAAACCTAAGATCTGATAGGGAGTCCATCCAATTTTACCATAAGGAGAATGCAGTAAATTAACATACTGATTAAGATCGGTTTTTAACTCCTCAATGGTGGTTAAATCATTATCCAGTGATATTTCCAGGGGTTTAGGATTTCTTAGGACGCTTTCTAGTTTTTCAAGCACGTCTTTTTTGTTGGATTTCTTACTGTGAAGTTCCAGGCAGAACTCGCCCAGACCTACACTATCCAGACGACCTTTAACTACTTCTAAAGCAGCCATTTTTTCACTTACAAATAGTACGGTGTTTCCCCTGGCTAGTAGTTCTGCTATAAGGTTAACAATGGTCTGTGATTTACCGGTTCCGGGGGGTCCTTCCACCACCAGGTCCCGTCCCTTTTTAACATCTTCTATAACGGCTATCTGGGAGGAATCGGCATCCATGACATGGTAGACATCTTGGGAGGTTAACTGGCTATCAACCTGGTTTTCCAGGAAGCCCGGATCCAACTCCTCCTCTGCTGGGTCAAATATTTCCTTGATCAGTGGATTTTCTTCCAGGGGCATGTCTTCTGGCCAGCTTGATGGTTCCAGGTCCTTGTACATCACGAATTTGGTGAAGCTGAAGAATCCCAAGTATATCTTATCCTGTATTTCCCAATCGGTGTCCAGGGATACAGATTTACGGACTAAATCCAGGTATTCTGTAACCCCTTCCTTAGTGCGGGGCATTTCAAAATCAGGTATTTCCACTCCCTGCTCTATCAGTTTGGCCTGTAAGGAAATATTTGGTATTATATCTTCCCCTGTCCATCGCAGCTTGAAGGAACCTTTTACCCGACGACGTTCCAGTTCTACCGGGACCAGTATAAGGGGTGCTTCCCTGTATTCCGGGTTTCCATTATCATCCTGCCATCTGAGAAAGCCCATAGCCAGGTATAGGATATTGTATCCCTGTTCCTCCATCATCGACCGGGCCCGCTGGTTGATATAAAAAAGTCTTCTCTGTAGTTCAGAACCAGTTAGATTAGTGGGTAAAATAAGTTCTCTGTTTTTTTCCAGTGTTTCCTGGTCTGGCTGTGGAGAATCCCATAGGAGATCGTTTTCATCAGAACTTAAAACATTACTGGGCGCTGTTTCATGAGAACTTAACAAATTATTAGTTGCAGTTTCTTCTGAACTCAATGCTTCACTGCTTTCGGAATGGATAGATGAGTTGTGTGTTAGGTTGATTTCCTTTTCTATCTTTCGATTACCATTAGGTCCCGTTTTATTCAGTCCTATTTCTATTTCCGATGGATTTTCAGATGCATCGGATTCTGATGAATCTACATCTTCAACATCATCTGTTTTATTCACCGATTCCAAGCCATCATTTCCAGGACCATTTAAGGTTTCATCGTACTCTGTTCTTGGAATGAACTGTAATAATTTTCTCTTACTCTTTTTTAAAACTAGTCTATCGTATATTTCTGCCAGATCTCCTTCCTTGACTTCCACTGTCATGGTTCTGGGGCGGAAGTTAAGAAGCTGGTTACGCATGGTAAGGTCCAGCAAGTTATGCCTTAAGACTTCAATTTGTCTGTATATGTCCACCTTGGAAAGTTCGGACATTCATCATACCTCACATTAACTATTGGGCTAAAAATTTAAATTATATATTATATTTATGGGCAATGGTTTATCTGAACTTTATAATAAAACTAACGTTTATCTGGATTAAGCACCAGACAATCAGTCCCTTTGTATGGCTTCCTTGAAGAACTCTGGCACCAGATTCCTATAAAGTGGATTGTTGAGTAGCATGCGGATGTTACCATCCAGAATGTAGGTCTCGCAGTAGTCGTCTTCTGCCCGCATCCCTCTGCCATAGGCCTGTAGGAGGGTCATAACTGTTTTATAGGCATACCATTTAGGATCCTTTTTCCGGCGCTGATTTACCTGACGGTCTCCCAGATATGGAAAGGGAACTTTGTATATCACCTGGAACTGGCATTTTTCGTAAGGCAGGTCCACTCCTTCACTCATGGATGGGCTTACTAACACCAGATTTTCGGAGCTTTTTTCGAATTTGCGAAGCTGATATTCCCTATTACTGCTGTTATGGCCAATTAGACGATTGTTCTTTATTTTATTTATTATATAATTCTGGCAGTTGTAGTTATGGGTGTGAATTAGTCCTTTTTCGAATCGGTGATAATTTATTATTTTTTCCAGAATGGGAATCGTTTTAGGGGCTGTCCGGTTAATGGATCTCCGGGACATGTTTCCCACAATTTTTAGATGCACTGGCCGGGCTGATGCCGGGAAATTGCTCTTGACTCTTATCTGGTAAGCTTCCTGGGGGTCTATTCCCAGCCACTTACAGAATAGATTCATATCCAGTATGGTGGCACTCATAAAAAGGCAGGTGTCAGCATGTCGGAAGAGCCGGTCTTCAGCGTATCTATCCACACTTAACGGTTTAAACACTACCCCTCCTGATATTTTATCAACCACCCAATTTTCTGGTGTTTCCTCCAGGTTGGTTACCAATTCCTGCAGACGGAATTTGGTACGGTTGATCCGGTCGGCCTTATTTTTCGGCATCTTCTGAACTGCCACTTCTTGATAAGATTCGTATAGAGATTCCAGATACAGTATCCAGTCCACTGGATCTTCAAGAGACATCATACTCAGGGGTATGGTCTTTTTGATATCATTTTCCAGACTTTTATTAAAGATGTTAACTTCTAAACGCTGCATTAATTTGTCTTCTATGTTATGGGCTTCATCCAGCACCATCAACCTTCTTTTATTGAAATGTTTAACATAATTCAACTCCAGAAGTGCGTAATCGTAATTCATCAAGGTTATAGGACTTTTCACTGCTCGAGCTTTCTGATCCCAGTAAGGGCAATGATCAGTGGATCTGAAGTAGATATTGGCTCCGTAAGCATCTTCAAAAGCAAACTGCCCACCTTCATGCGGAGATTTACTGATTCCAAAGTCGCAGACAAATCTTTGATTGCTGGGGGTGGTCTGGCAAGGACCGGAGTCGCATCTGAACTCCAATTCCTCCTGACAACTGAAATTTCCCCGGCCTTTAACCAAAGGGTAGCCAAACTGCAGTCCATACTGCGATTGTAACTGCTTGGTCATGGTTAAAATGTAAGCGGGCTGGTACATCCCAGTTAAGGTGGTGGCGATGGCGGATTTACCTGTTCCTGTCCCTGCTTCCAGCAGAATATAGGGGAAGCCATCCTCCATCGCTTTTCTTATTTCATCTATAATTTCCAGTTGACCTTCCCTGGGCTGGGGGAAGGGAAAGTTTTCAACAACATCAGCATCAATATGGGGGTACTGTCTTTTTATCTCCCTGATATATGATTCTGATATTCCAGATGCCTTAATTAACTCTGCATCGCCCTGATTACAGGTGCAGTTATCCTTAATCATTCCACATTTATTACAGAAAAAGCCATTTTCCATGGGAATTTATATTGGAGATGCTGGTATAAATACTAAAACCCATGCGTTTGGGAATTAATATAAGTCTAAGTGTATAATACAATTTTATTTCAAAAAAATATTTTTCAGGATTTATTATGAAGAAAGGAACATTAATTGGTATTGGTGTGGGGCCGGGAGATGCTGAACTCTTAACTGTTAAAGCAGCAAAGATGTTGAAAAAGGTAGATGTAATTTGCGCGCCAAAATCTGCCCCATCAAAGCCTAGTTTAGCTTTATCGATTGTTCAGGTTTATCTTGATGAAAGAAATGATGATTATGAATTGATTGAACCATTATTTCCCATGATCGAGGATGAAAAGGTCCTCCATGATTACTGGGATGATGCAGCTGGATTGGTGGCTCGAAAACTGGATCATGGTTTGGACGTAGCCTTCGTTACCTTGGGTGATCCAACCATTTACAGCACCTTTTCCTATATCAGTAGTAGAATAGAGGTCCAGGGTTTCCAGGTTGAAATTATACCGGGTATTACATCATTTACAGGATGTGCGGCGGCGGCTGGTATTTCTTTAGGTGAGAAAGATGAGATTATAATGATCGTTCCTAAAGTGGATGAGAGATTGGAGAGTATTCTTAAATATGGGGATACATTTGTGGTCATGAAAACTTCTCGACATTTAGACGAACTAGAAAAGATAGTTAATAAGGATCAGAGGGATAAAGAGATTATTTCAGTCCAGAACTGTGGTCTTGATGATGAACTCATCTTTAAAGATTTTGTTAAGGATAAGAAGTATTTATCCACCACTATTTTAAAATTTAAAAAGTAAAAAGGGTTTTAACACATTTTAATTATTTAAAACCTAATATTTAATTATGAATTTTTAAAAAGTAGAATTAAACCAATAATTAGACATATTTTAGTGGTTTTATTTCAAAGCAGCAGTATTCATCGCCTTTTGCATTACATTTTACTTCAAACACTTCCATATCCTGTTGGAAATGGCTGGAGAACAGGG
>JAJRAE010000073.1 GCA_028682985.1 Methanobacterium sp. | reverse complement strand
TTTCAGGTGTTTTTTTGCTTCTGTATTTAATTGCGTTCCCTATTATGTTTTGGAAAACTTGAACCATCTGGGAATAATCACCAAAAATTACAGGTAAAGGATCACTCTTAATGATTGCATTATTTTCTTCAATTGCAATTTCCAGGTTAAATAAAACTTCATCAAGGAGTTTATTTAAATCAAGTTGCTCAAATTTGCCGGCAGCAGTGGTAACACGGGAGAAAAGTAATAGGTCATTTATTAACTCACGCATTCTCTGAGCACCGTCCACTACAAATCCAATATATTCCAGGCCATCTTCATCAAGTTTATCCTTATAATTCTTCTCTAATAATTGGATGAAGCTGGAAATCATCCTTAGTGGTTCCTGTAAGTCATGGGATGCTGTGTAGGCAAACTGCTCCAAATCCTTATTGGATGTTTCTAATTTCTTAACAGTTTCCTCTAGTTCATCCCTAATATGAAATAATTCTGCATTTGAAACTTGAAGTTCCTGAGAAAGTGTTTTTTCTCTTTCCAATATTTCTTGTTTATGTTTTTCAGAGTTTTTACGGTCTGTTATATCACTGAAAATTGCCATGAAGTAATTTTTTTTAGGACTATAAACAAAAGCTTCATACCAGCGCTCTAAAAATTCCTGGTATATTTCAAATTTGATGTCCTCTCCATTTAATGCAACTTTACTTTGAATATCAAGTAAATCTACATCTCCGGAATTCTCAATTCCTGGTATTAATTCCCTTGCAGAGCTACCAATAATATCCGCCCTCTTCAAACCAGTTAAATCCTCAAACATTTCGTTAACATCCAAAAATACAGCATCAATAGGATTTCCTTCATCATCAAATATAGTTTTACAATAAGCCAAACCATTGACTTTATTACTAAATAAAGCATTATATCTCAATTCTATATCCATTAAAGCATTTTCAACTTTTTTACGCTCGGTTAAATCATGTGCAATTACTATTGCTCCTATTGGCTTCTCATCTTTAAGGGTGAAAATAATATTCAGCTCTCCAATTATTTTCTCTCCATCCTTTGAATATCCAGTATATTCAATACGATCAATGGGCTTTTCTCCTGATAAATATTTATTAATCCTTTCCTGAAAGATCTTTTTACTTTCATCGTCCAGGATGTCCATTGGATTCATTTCTAAAAGTTCTTCACATGAATAGCCTAATTTTTTACAAATAGAATCATTCACACTAATAAATTTAGGACCGCGAAAATCAATTTCATAAATCATATCAGGTGAATTTTCAAAAAATAGATTTGATTTTTCTTCAGATAACCGATATTTCTCCTCATTTAGTTCTAATTGAGTTTTAAGTTTCTCTATTTCTCGATCTTTTTTGGAATCTCTATCTTTAAAAGATTGAGACTGATTATCTTCATGAATCATAATACTAATTCACCACTTTTAATGGGAATTATTATTATTGAATATATCATAACTTCTATTAATTTTTGACTCTTAAAATTTAGAAAAAATCCTTTATTTATTTCATTTAAAGTAAATTGGTACCGAAATAGAGATGGAATAGGTTATTAAAATTGATTTACAAATGGATATCAGTTTTTTTAATATTTTAAATAATATCACATCTCAGAGAGAGGCTTTTTAACAAAAAAGATATTAAAACATTCCAAAAGCAAATTAGTAAACCATTATAAGAAAATCACCTAAATAATAAATTAATTTCAGATTAAAAGTTTTTTAAGCCGGTGTTTAATACATGGATTACAAAGATCTAAAAAAAGATTTGTTAATTGTGGGAATTTTAGTATCTTTTCTCACACCATTTGTTAGATCATCCATTAATCTGGCAATACCTGCTTTAGCCAGTGAATTTTCTTTATCTGCGGTATTTTTAACTGAGATATCAACAGTTTATCTACTTGTTAATGCCATACTCTACATTCCATTTGGTAAGATTGGGGATATCTATGGGCGAAAACGAATCTTTCAATATGGATTAATCATTTTCACAGTAAGCTCCTTTATTTCATCTTTTTCCACTTCCGGGGAAATGTTCCTTTTTTTCAGGATCCTTCAAGCTATAGGAAATGCAATGATATTCGCCAATTTAAATGCCATGATATCATCAGCCTTTCCTGTAAATGAAAGAGGTAAAGCATTTGGACTAACGTCCATGAGCGTCTTTGTAGGATTGATATTTGGACCTATACTGGGAGGGGCTATCACTGAAATTGTAGGATGGAGAACCTTATTTTATTTGGATACAATTATAGGAATAATTGCAGCCTATGCTATCACACGGTTTAAACATGACTGGATAGATGCAAAGGGAGAAAAATTAGATATTTTAGGATCATTTCTACTTGGAATTTCTCTTATAGCTATAATTTATAGTTTTTCGGATTTCACCAGTAAATACAGTCTATTTCTGGTAATTGCTGGAATAATCGGGCTTTCATTATTTTATTTAGTGGAAAAAAGAGCTGCTTTTCCATTGATTAATTTAGATTTATTTAATAGTAGAAGTTTTACCTTTGGAAACATCACTGCATTTATAAATTACGGAGCATTTGTATCAGTAGGGTTTATTCTAACCCTATATTTACAATATTTAAAAGGTTATAGCCCTCTTACTGCCGGTTTAATAGTTTCTATCCAATCAATTACGATGGTCCTGGTATCTCCTTTTGCAGGAAGATTATCAGATAAAATTGATCCTGGAAATGTATCAACTGTCGGGATGGTGTTAACAACTATAGGCATAGCCCTTATGACCTTAATTAATTTTGAAAATGCCCCATATCTGGGAGGATTTTCTCTTATTATTTTCGGAGCAGGTATAGGTCTGTTCTATTCTTCAAATACCAAAATGGTCATGGGTTCTGTGGATAAAAAGTATTTCGGAGTAGCAAGTGCTACGTTGAGTGATATGAGATCAATGGGACAAATATTTGGAATGGGCATTGTAATGATAATAATATCAACTATTTTGGGACATGCACAAATTATGCCTTCTAATTATCCAGAACTGATTACCAGCCTTAGGATTTCATTAATTGCTATTGCTGTTTTAAGCGCTGTAGGGATTTTCACATCAATAATTAAAGATTAAAAAAAAAAGAATTTAGTATAATAAACCTTATTATAAAAGAATCATTAAATTCGTAATACACCCTTTCTATAAGATTTAAGTTATAAATATGAAAATGAAATGGTTATTAAAGCCGGGTTATGGAAATAAAGCTTTAATAATGAATATTAAATAAAATACACATATTACGTATATAACTAAAAACAGTATTATAATGAAAATTCTTAAAAGAATTGATTTATAACCCATTATTCACCTTTATGGCTTATTAATCTTGAAAATCTATAATTAAAAACTGATTAAATTTAG